>JAGWNU010000256.1 GCA_028871175.1 Burkholderiaceae bacterium
GGGCGCGATTGTAGAGCCAGCACCAAGCAAAACCGGCGGACGACCGCCGGTTTTTTCACGGGAAAGCCCGACGCATCATTTCCCGGCAGGACCGCCCACCACGATGGTCGCCATGGTTTGCGGCTGCAGCACGCGCTGGAAGGCAGTGCGCACCTGATCGCGCGTGACGGCGGCGATGCGCTGCGTCCAGGTGTCCAGATAGTCGAGCGGCAGGTTGTACCAACCGATGTTCGCCACGTTGTCCAGGAGCTTGCGGTTGCTGTCCAGGCGCAGCGGGAAACCATTGACGAGGTTGTCCTTGGCCGCCTTGAGTTCGGCATCGGTCGGCCCCTCGGCGACGAACTTGGAAACGGTCTCGCGCACCACCGTCAGCGCTTCCTCGGTCTGGTCCTTGCGCGTCTGCAGCTCCAGCTCGAACGGCCCGGGCTGCGCAGCCGGTGCGAAATAGCTGCCGATGCTGTACGTCAGGCCGCGCTTCTCGCGCACTTCGTTGGTCAACCGCGCGCTGAAACCGCCGCCGCCCAGCACATAGTTCCCAACCAGCAATGGGAAGTAATCCTTGTCGCCGCGCGCGATGCCCGGCTGTCCGAGGATGATCGTGGCCTGCAGCGCCGGATGCGGAATGCGGATCGTCTCCGCCTTGGCCAGCGGCATCTTCACGTCGGGCAGCGCCGGCGGCGTGGCGCCGTCAGCGGGCAGGCCGCGCGTGATCTGCTCGGCGATGGCCTCGGCCTCCGGGCGGCTGATCGCGCCAATGAGCGTGACCACCGCGCGCTTGGCCGTGTAATTGGCCTGGTAGTAATGCACGATGTCATCGCGCGTGATGCTCTCCACCGTCTCGGGCGACGCCGTCTGACCATACGGATGCGTCCCGTAGATGGCCTGCCCGAATGCCCGCTCGGCAAGCACCCCCGGCTTCGTCAGCGATTCGCGGATGGCCGCAACCAGGCGTTGCTTGTCGCGCGCGAGCACCGCATCGGGAAACGTCGGCGCAGAGACGATCTGCGTCATCAGCGCGATGGCCGGACCGCGCTCGGCAGGGTCTGACAGCGTGCGCAGGCGCAGGCTCGTGCGATCGCCGCCCGCCCCGCCGCCAAAGCTGGCGCCTACATCAGCAAACGCATCAGCGATTGCCGCCTCGTCACGGGCGGGCGCATTGCCCTGCGCGGCTACGCCCTTGTCGAGCATGCCGGCCGTCAGCGACGCAAGGCCGACCTTGGCCGTCGGCTCATAACGCGAGCCGGCATCCACGTCGAGGTTGATGTCCAGCATCGGGATCGACGGACTCGGCACGAAATACACGCGCGCGCCGGTGGTGGCCGTCCAGTGTTGGATGGGCAGCGCCGCGAGTGCGCTCTGCGCCGCGGCGGCAACAATGGCGACCAGCGCCGTCTTGAGGGTCAGGGACATGGCGCGCATCAACGCAGCCCTCCTTCTTCGCGCATGCCCGGAACAGGCTTGCGCGCCGGTTTGTTGGGATCGATCGGTTGCGGCAGCAGCGTGGCGACGACCAAGTTGTCTTCGCTGAAGTACGTCTGCGCCACGTGCTGGATCTGCGCCGACGTCACGGCCTTGATCTTCTCAAGCTGGCGATCGATCGAGCGCCACGACAGACCGCTCATCTCGTTCATGCCGATCTCCATGCCCTGCCCGAACACCGAGTCGCGTTTGTAGATCTGCGCGGCCACAACTTGTGCCTTCACGCGCTTCAGTTCGGCATCCGTCACGCCTTCCTTGGCGATGCGCTCGATCTGCGCGCGCAGCGCCTGTTCGATCTCGGCGGTGGTGTGGCCGTCGGCGGGCGTGCCATCCATCAGGAAGATCGACGGGCCGCGGTTCAGGCCGTCGTAGCCGGCGTTGACATCGTCGGCAATGCGCTTTTCGCCCTTGACAAGCTGGCTCGACAGGCGCGCATTGTCATAGCCATCAAGCACGGCCGACAGGACTTCCAGCGCGTACGGGTCAACGTCCTTTTCCACATCGCTCAGGCGCGGCACCTTGTACGCCAGCACAACGTACGGGTTCTCGGCCGGCGCCTTGACCCAGATGCGCTTCACGCCAATCTGCTTGGGCTCCTCCTGCGCATAGCGGCGCGGCAACGCATGCGGCTTGAGCTTGCCGTAGGTGCGCTGCGCCAGGCGGAAGACTTCGTCGGGTTTCACATCGCCCGCGACAATGACGGTGACGTTGTTGGGCGTGTACCAGGCGTGGTACCAGTTCTGCGCGTCCTGCACCGTCATCGTGTCGAGATCGCCCGGCCAGCCGATGGTCGGGTTGCGGTACGGCGCGGCGTTGAACAGCGTGGCGAGCATCTGCTCGTAGACGGTGGAGCGGGCGGAGTCGTCGATGCGCATGCGCCGCTCTTCCTTCACCACGTTCATCTCCGGCTTGAACTCCTTGTCGGTCAGCTGGAGATTGGCCATGCGGTCCGCCTCAAGGGCCATCACGTCGCCCAGATGCGACTTCTCGATCTGCTGGAAGTACATCGTGAAATCGCGCGTGGTCATGGCGTTTTCGCGGCCGCCCATGGCCGCCACGCGGCGGGAGAACTCGCCGGGGCCAACAGCCTTGGTGCCCTTGAACATCATGTGCTCGAGCATGTGGGCGACGCCTGTGGTGCCGTTGTGCTCGTCGATGCTGCCGGCGTGATACCAGACCATGTGCGCCACGGTGGGGGCGCGGTGGTCTTCCTTGACGATGAGCTGCAGCCCATTGGGCAGCTTGTACTCGTGCGTGTCGGACTGGCTCGCACCGACCTTGGCGGTGGCCGGGGTCGCCGCCGCAGGGGCCGGCGCAGCGGCCAGTTCCTGCGCGCCAACGTGGCCAGCCAGCAGGCTCGCCGCCAAGGCCATCGCGGCCATTTGCCAGGCACCCGGCCGGGCCCGGTTTGAAACGTTTCGCATGGAAGAGCGCATAAGGGCCGTCTGATAAAATTCGACACTTGATTCTAACGGCGAATAGACTGCCTTTTACGATGTTTAGTTTCTGGAAGAAGCGCAAGGCAGAGCCCCAACCGGCCGCCGAACCCACGCCCGCAGCGGCGCCCGAAGCCGTGCCGGCACCTGCCCCGGCTGCCATCCCTGTCCCCGCGCCCGTTCCTGCCCCGGTTGCGGCACCCCAGCCCGTCGCTGCCCCCGTCCCCGCACCGGCCCCTGTTGCACCACCGGCCCACATTGCCGTGCCGGACACACCTGCCGTGCAGCCCGCACTCGACGTGCAAACCGACGATGTCGAGACCGTGCCCACGCCCGCCGTGATCGAACAGGCCCGCAAAGGCTGGATGTCGCGCCTGCGCTCCGGCCTGTCGAAGACGAGCAAGGGTCTGACCACGCTGTTCGTCGGCGTAAAGGTCGACGAAGCGCTCTTCGAAGAGCTGGAGACCGCGCTGCTGATGGCCGACGCCGGTGTCGACGCCACCGAATACCTGCTGGGGGAACTGCGCCGCCGCATCAAGGCCCAGCGCATTGAAACCGCCGACGGCGTGAAAACCGCCCTGCGCGACCTGCTGGTCGAGCTGCTGCACCCCCTGGAAAAAACCATGGTGCTCGGCCGCGAGCAGCCGATGGTGATCATGATCGCGGGCGTCAACGGCGCCGGCAAGACGACCAGCATCGGCAAGCTGTGCAAGCACTTCCAGACCTACGGCCAGTCAGTACTGCTGGCCGCGGGCGACACGTTCCGCGCCGCCGCGCGAGAGCAACTCGTGGTCTGGGGACAGCGCAACAACGTCACGGTCGTGGCTCAGGAATCGGGCGACCCTGCCGCGGTGATCTTCGATGCAGTGAACTCCGCACGCGCACGCGGCATCGACATCGTCATGGCCGATACCGCCGGCCGCCTGCCGACGCAGCTGCACCTGATGGAAGAGCTCAAGAAAGTGCGCCGCGTGACCGCCAAGGCGATGGCCACAGCCCCGCATGAAACGCTGCTGGTGATCGACGGCAACACGGGGCAGAACGCCCTCGCGCAAGTCAAAGCCTTTGACGAAGCGCTGGGCCTCACGGGCCTGATCGTCACCAAACTGGATGGCACTGCCAAGGGCGGCATCCTGGCCGCCATCGCACGGCAGCGGCCGGTGCCGGTGTACTTCATCGGCGTGGGTGAACAGGTGGAGGATCTGCAGCCGTTTTCTGCGCGCGAATTTGCGGATGCGCTGTTGGGATAACGTCCTGCGAAACCTTGTTGCACAGAAACGCCCTGAATTGCTCAGGGCGTTTCTATTTGCGGCCGAACCTGTCGGCGCTCTGCATTTATCAACACCTCGCGCGTATTAAGGCTCAACTAGCAGCCTCCGGCCAGCATGCACCCTGCGCTGATTTCAAGCACCCATTGAATTGGAATTGTCTGATTGAGACTCAGCGCATAGCGCTGCTCCAATGGAGCACTTCAGCGAAGTGCTCCATTGGAGATGGCAGATGCAAGACACACAATCCGGCAAGGTCTACGTTGCGGCGTTCAACGGCGCGAAAACAGCCAACGGCGGCGAGGTCATTCAGGGCTCTTGCAGCATCCAAGATAGCGGACACACGCTCCTGCTCGTGGGCGATGAAGCTGTCTACCCAGACGGCAGCGTGGCTGCCATTACCGCGGGTGCGGGCATGGCGATGGTGGACGACGATCGTCCCGTTGCGATTATTGGCAGCCCACTGAGCAACGGCGACACCATTGTTTCGTCGCCAATCACGGCCCTGACTTTCGATGAACCGGCGGACGCGCCCATCATCGGCCTGCTTGACCCGGCGTACCGTCCGGAGCCGGCGACCGGCAGCGTGATCTGAGGGGGCCGATCATGGAAGACATGCGCCCCGGCCTCAGGCATGGTGACTTAACAACGACGGGTGGCGTCATCATAGCCACCGGCAGGATGCGGTTCCACGGCAAAGAGGTGGCTGCGGAAGGGGATCTGGCAACTTGCCCAGCCTGCAAATCCATGGGCCGCCTAGTCAATGACGCCTACCCAGCGTTCGGGCTTCCGGGCGGTCGCCAGCTCGCCATTCAAGGTGCGTGGATCTTCTGCAAATGCGCCAATCCCCCTCGTGCGATTGCTTCGACGGACAAGTTTCGGGTTGCGGTGAATCGAGCGGGGAGTGGAATGCCTGTTTCGGTGAGTACGAAATCAGCCTTCACCGCGCCGCTGGGAGGCCAAAACCGGGTGTCGTTG
>JAGWNU010000257.1 GCA_028871175.1 Burkholderiaceae bacterium
GCGTTCGACTCCGCCATCCGTGGCGCGATCGACAAGCTCAACACGATCGACCCGGGGTTGAAGAACACGCTGATCGTGGTGACCGCTGACCACGACCACACGCTGGTGCTCAACGGCTACGCCAAGCGCACGGGCCCGACCAGCGACAGCAATCCTGGCGTGCTGGGCCTGCTGAAGAACTACGTGACGGGCGCCAACGCCACCGACACCGGCGGCAACCCGTTCACGATCATCGGCTTCGGTACCGGCGAGAACCGCCCGGCCACGCGCGGCGCACTGACCGATGCCGCCGTGTACGACAAGACGTATCACCAGGAAGCCGTGATCCCGGTTGCACCGGGCGGCGAAACGCACGGCGGCACCGATGTCTTCATCGGCGCACGCGGCCTGGGTGCCGAGCGCTTTACCGGCACGATGGACAACACCGAGGTCTTCGGCCTCATCAAGCAGGCCGTGGGTCTGTAAGCGGGAGAGGGCACATCATGAACACGCAATCGAACCGTATCCTGCGCGCCACGCTGCTGGCGCTGGCAGCCGGTGCCTGCGCCCAAGCGCACGCCGCCGGTGAAGCCAAGAACGTGATCTTCTTCCTGGGCGACGGCATGGGCCCGACCACCGTCACCGCCACGCGCATCTACAAGGTGGGCGAGGCGGGCCGCCTGACGATGGAATCGCTCAAGCGCACGGCGCGCATCAAGACGTACTCCAACGATGCGCAGACCACTGACAGCGCCCCGTCGATGTCGGCGTACATGACCGGCGTGAAGATGAACAACGAAGTCATCTCCATGTCGGCCGACACGAAGGCCAGCGATGCCACCGGCAAGGGCTACGTGAGCGGTGCAGACAGCACGTGCCCCGCCAACAACGGCACGCCCGCCGTCACGCTGCTGGAACTGGCCAAGGCTGCCGGCAAGTCGGTGGGCGCGGTGACGACCACGCGCGTGACGCACGCCACGCCGGCCGCCACCTACTCGCACGTCTGCCACCGCGACGGCGAGAACACCATCGCCGCGCAAGGCACGCCGGGCAACACGCTGTACAACGCCGCGCTCAAGGATGGCCTGGACGTGCTGCTCGGCGGCGGCCGCCGTCACTACCTGCCCCAAGGCACGACGGGCAGCAAGCGCACCGACACGACCGACCTGACCGCCCAGTTCCAGACCGCCGGCTACAGCTACGTGACCACCGGCACGCAGCTCACTGCCGTCAATCCGGCCACCACCAACAAGCTGCTCGGCCTGTTCAACCTGGACCACATGAACTACGAGCTGGACCGCAAGAAGAACAATGTGGACGAACCCAGCCTGGCGGACATGACCGAGAAGGCCATCCGCGTGCTGCAGAAGAACGGCAAGGGCTATTTCCTGATGGTGGAAGGCGGCCGCATCGACCACGCGCTGCACGGCACCAACGCCAAGCGCGCGCTGGAAGATGCCGGCGCGTTTGACGAAGCCATCAAGCGGGCGCTGGGCACGGCCGATCTGTCGAACACGCTGATCGTCGTGACGGCCGACCACGACCACACGATGACGATCAACGGCTACCCGCGCAAGGGCAACCCGATCCTGGGCGTGTCGAACGACATCAAGACCGGCCAGCCGCAACTGGCCGCCGACGGCCTGCCGTACACCACGCTGGTGTTCGGCAACGGCGGCACGACACGCAAGGCCACACGCGACAACGTGGCCTCGGTCGACACGGCTGCAGACGATTACCTGCAGGAAGTGGGTGTGCAGCTCGGCACGCCTGGTTCGGAAACGCACGGCGGCGGGGATGTGATGCTGTTCTCCTCTGGTCCGGGCAGCGCACCGCTGAAGGGCACGCTGGACAACACGAAAGTGTTCGGCGTGGTCAAGACGGCCATGGGCCTCTGATTCCTGCGTTTCCATTGATGCGCATGCCGAGGCAATCGGCATGCGCTTTTTTCGCTTCCGCCTGACCGAATTCGTATGACCCGATCTGCCCGCATTCTGTTTTCGTTCGCCTTCGCCGCGCTTGCTGCCACGGCACAGGCCGCCGGCCCGGCTTCTTCCAACCCGCTGACCGCCCTGCGCGTCGAACACCAGATGTCGTCGCTCGGCACCGACGGCATCCAGCGCGACGCCCGCTTTGCCGAACGCGTCTACCGCCAGGGCGACCGCGTCTGGATCGCACGCGAGCTGCCGCCCGCTTCGGCGCACGCCGAGCACGACCACGCCAACGCCCACGCCGGCCACAAGCACGCCGATACCGACACCGCCCCGCGCTGGATCGAACGCGACGCCAAGGGCGCGCTGAGCGTGCGCGTCGTGAGCGAATCTCAGCAGAAGAACTACGCCGTGGAACCGGCCGAATATTCCAACATCGGCTTCGACGGCTCGTGGGCGACGGCGTATCACCTGCTCGACCCGGCCGCGCTCAAGGGCATGCGCGCCGAAGGCCCGGTACGCAATGGCGTGCAGACCTACCGCTCGACGCAGGGCGAGCGCACCGTCACCGTCGATTGGGACGTGGCCGGCCAATACCCGCGTCGCGTGGAATCGCTCAACGCCACCGGCACCCAACGCAAGCTCACGCGCGTGACGGCGTTGCCGGCGCCCGCCGCCGCCCCGTGGGAACGCGCCCAACGCTACGCCGCTGCTGATTACACCGACCTCATGGACTGACGCGCCGCCGTCTGCAGCCGGAGCGCCAGGCAAAAAGCCTCGCGCTCCAGGCCCGGACAGCCGATCGCGGGGGTCCAAGGCCCGTGCTCCGCTCTCCGAGCTTCAAATTTTCGACCTCGGACGGCCGCCTTCCACGGTCCAATGCTCACGCACCGGCCTTGGAGGGTGGCGTGCCGGGGTCCGAGGCCCACGCGCCGCTCTCAACGAGCCAACAACATGGTGCTTTGACAGCGGAGCGCCGGCCTCCGAGCCCCGCGTTCGACCCTCAGGCGGTGGCGCTCCACGGTTTGGGCCTCGTGATCGGGGGTAAAAGCGTCGCGCTCCACGGTCCGAGGCTCGCATTCGGGCCGGAAACGATCGCTCCTGACGGTTTGAGACTCGCGCGCGAGCCAAAAACCGTCACGCTCCACGGTTTTTGCTTCGCGCTTGGGCCTGAAACCGTCGCCTTCCGGGGTCAGAGGCTGGCGCGTCGATCCGGCCGCGATAGCGCTATAGTGCGAAACACCCCCCACACATTCGCACGACATGACGATCACCGACCCGACCCTCGCTGCGTTTGCCGCTCCTGCCTCGCACGTGCCGCGCGTGCTCACCATTGCCGGTTCGGACAGCGGCGGCGGTGCGGGCATCCAGGCTGACCTGAAGACGTTTGCCGCGCTCGGCTGCTACGGCATGTCGGCCATCACGGCCATCACCGCGCAGAACACGCTGGGCGTGACGGCGGTGGAGTCGCTCACGCCCGACATCGTCGCCGCGCAGATCGACGCCGTGGCAAGCGACATTGGCGTCGATGCGGCCAAGACAGGCATGCTCGGTACGCCGCAGGTGGTGGAGGCCATCGTGTCGGCGCTGGAGCGGCATCCGATCGCCAACCTCGTCGTCGATCCGGTCATGGTCAGCACCAGCGGCGCAGCGCTCGGCAGCGACGCCACCGTGCAAGCCATGGCGAAATGGCTCTTCCCGCGCGCGTTGCTCGTCACGCCGAATCTGCCGGAAGCCAGCGCGTTGCTCGGCCGCGAGGTGCGCACCGCCGACGACATGCTGCCCGCCGCGCGCGACCTGCTGGCGCTCGGCCCCCGCGCCGTGCTGCTCAAGGGCGGGCATCTGGCCGCCACGTCCAACGCCGGTGAAGACGGCGTGCTGCAAGACGTGCTCGTCACCGCCGATGGCACCGAGCGCGTCTACGCCCATACCTACATCGACACGCCGCACACGCACGGCACCGGCTGCACGCTGTCCGCCGCCATTGCCGCGCACCTGGCGCGCGGCGATGCGCTGGAGGTCGCCATCGAAGCCTCGCTCGATTACCTGCTGCACGCCATCGGTGCCGGCCGCCACCTGGCGCTCGGGCGTGGCGCTGGTCCGTTGAACCACGGGTTCGCGCCACGGCCGCTCGCCGCACCGCGTTCGCTTGAAGTGGATGTCGAGGAAGACTGATCAGGGGAGCTGCCATGAAACGCCTTCCGATCATGCTGGTTCGCTGCCTTCCGCTGGCTGCGCTGTGCGCGCTGCTCGGTGCCTGTAACGGCTACATCAGCCTGGGCTCGCCCATCGGCAGCGTCTTCTCGATTGGCGGCACGCTGTCCGGCCTGCCCGGTGGCCAGTCGATCGTGTTGCTCAACAACGGCCGCGATTCGCTCACGCTCGCCGCCAACGGCTCGTTCGTGTTTGGGGGGCTGGTGCCGTTCAACGGTACCTACCTGGTGACGATCAGCTCGCAGCCCGCATCGGCCAACTGCGTGGTGACGAATGGCAGCGGCACGGTCAATGGGGACGTGAACAACGTGCAGGTGACGTGCCAGCCGCGTTGAACCTATCTTGTAACCCCGCCACGTAACGCCAGCCTAGTTCCTATCGGTCCGCTCCCCAAACCAAGCCCAATACGCCCGGTTCTCGCCTCGTGCGCGCGGCCAGTACGTCACCGGCGGCTTGGGTTGCCAGCCCGGCGGCGGCCCAATCAGCACTGCCCAGCTGTCGGTGGAGTCTGCCACGCTGGTGACCACGGCACTCTTGCCGCTCTGGTCGGCATACGCCGCCGCAAACGCGGCATTGACGGCAAAGCTGGCTGCCCGCGCCGGCCCCTCCATGTGCTCCGCCACGCTATACACGTTGGCGATCTGGTCCAGGTCAGGCCACTGCTGGTGAATAGCGGCGCGCAACGGCCGCATCAAGGAAGTGACATTGTCGGCATGCTGCGGCACGTCGTAGTAGACCCGCTCGACCGGATGCTGTTCTGAGGCCTGCGCTTGCACGGCTTGCATGAGACCGGTCCATGCTCCACCTGGGTTGGCCGCCTTGTTGTCAATGGCGCCTTGGTGCTGGTGCGGGGTGTAGATCGAGGCCAGTGCTGTGTAGCCCCAATCGGCGCTCGGGTGGCCGAGGATCAACAAGGCCGTGTTTTCGTTGGTCTGCTCGCCCATCGGATAGTTGGGTGCGTCTACGTTCCATACCCACGCCAGCTTGTCGGGGTGTTGCGCCAGGAACTTGAGGGC
>JAGWNU010000258.1 GCA_028871175.1 Burkholderiaceae bacterium
AACCGTTTCTGCATAAGCCTTTGCGGGATTCTTGCTGCAACGCAGGACACGCAATTGCGGCGCACTCATTTAGATGCGGCTTTCTAATAAAACACTTGCCGCTATACAGGGCCCTGTAAATAATTGAACGACCGTTCGATTTTGGGCTAGAGTGTTCGCGCAGGCTGGTTTACAGTCCCGCGCGGCACGAAAAAAGCGCCCCCGCAAAGCCGCAATTTTGCCAGCGCGTCATACCCAGAAAAGAACGGAGAGGAATCATCATGCGTCACCCGAACGCTCGTCTCGAATCGAATCACGCAGCAGCTACGCCGATGCGCAAGGGCGAGCTGACGCGTGCAGCGATTCTCGATGCCGCGCTGGACCTGGCCTCACGCGACGGACTGGAAGGATTGACGATCGGTGTGCTCGCGGAGCGCATGCAGATGAGCAAGAGCGGGGTGTTCGCGCACTTCGGCTCGCGTGAGGATCTGCAGGTGGAAGTGGTTCGCGAGTATCACAAGCGGTTCGAGCAGGAAGTCTTCTACCCGAGCTTGACGGAGCCGCGCGGGCTGCCGCGCCTGTGGAGCATGGTGCGACGCTGGATGGAACGTCGTATCCAGGAAGTGACCACGGGCTGCATCTACATCAGCGGCGCGGTGGAGTACGACGACCGCGCCGAAAGTCCGGTCCGCGACGAACTCGTCAAGAGTGTGACGATCTGGCGGGCGGCTCTGACCCGCGCGATCGTGCAGGCGAAGGAAGAGGGCCACCTGCGTGCGGAAGCGGACCCGCGGTTGATGCTGTTCGAGATGTATAGCCTGGAACTCGGGCTGCATCACGATGCACGTTTCCTGCGGCTTCCGGACAGTGCCGAGTTGGCCATGGTGGCACTCAACAAACTGATTCAGTCTTACCGAACCTGACGCGGCATCGCACACCTAGCGGGTCGCGCAGCAACACACCAAGGAGTCCCAGATGGGTCAATACACCGCACCGTTGCGCGACATGCAGTTTGTCCTTCACGAGCTTCTCGACGTCGAAAGCCATCTGAAGGAGATGCCGCAGCACGCGGAAATCGATGCCGACACCATCAACCAGGTGATCGAGGAAGCGGGCAAGTTCTGCTCGGAAGTCATCTTCCCGATCAACCAGTCCGGCGATCGCGAGGGCTGCACATACCACGGCGATGGCGTGGTGACGGCACCCAAGGGCTTCAAGGAAGCGTACCAACAGTATGTCGAGGGTGGCTGGCCCGCATTGGGCTGCGATCCGGAGTTTGGCGGCCAGGGCTTGCCTATCCTGATCAACAATGCGGTGTACGAGATGCTGAACTCGGCCAACCAGGCCTGGACGATGTATCCCGGCCTGTCGCACGGCGCGTATGAAGCCCTGCACGCCCACGGCACCGACGAGCTCAAGCAACGTTACCTGCCCAAGCTGGTGTCCGGCGTATGGACCGGCACGATGTGCCTGACCGAACCCCATTGCGGCACCGATCTGGGCATCCTGCGCACCAAGGCCGAGCCGCTGGCCGACGGTTCTTACGCGATCACTGGCACGAAGATCTTCATCTCGGCGGGCGAGCACGACCTGTCGGAAAACATCATTCACCTGGTGCTGGCACGTCTGCCGGACGCACCGGGCGGCACCAAGGGCATCTCGCTGTTCGTGGTGCCCAAGTTCATTCCCGATGCGAACGGCAACCCGGGCGAACGCAATGGCGTGAAGTGCGGCTCCATCGAACACAAGATGGGCATCCACGGCAATGCCACCTGCGTGATCAACCTGGACGGCGCACGCGGCTGGATGGTCGGCGAGCCGAACAAGGGCCTGAACGCCATGTTCGTCATGATGAACGCCGCCCGACTCGGTGTTGGCATGCAGGGCCTGGGCCTGACCGAAGTGGCCTACCAGAATTCGGTGGCCTACGCGAAGGAACGCCTGCAGATGCGCAGCCTGTCGGGCCCGAAGGCACCGGACAAGCCGGCTGACCCCATCATCGTGCACCCGGACGTGCGCCGCATGCTGCTGACCCAGCGCGCCTTTGCCGAGGGCGGCCGCGCGTTCACGTACTGGATCGCCCTGCAGATCGACCGCGAGCTCTCGCACCCGGATGAAGCGGCGCGCAAGGAAGCTGCAGACCTCGTGGCGCTGCTTACGCCTGTCATCAAGGCATTCCTGACGGATAATGCGTTCACTTCCACCAACGAAGGCATGCAGGTGTTCGGCGGCCACGGCTACATCGCTGAATGGGGCATGGAGCAATACGTGCGCGATGCGCGCATCAACATGATCTACGAAGGCACGAACACCGTGCAGTCGCTGGACCTGCTGGGCCGCAAGATCCTCGGCGACATGGGCGCCAAGATGAAGAAGTTCGGCAAGATGGTGCAGGATTTCGTCGAGGCCGAAGGTACCAACGAAGCCATGCAGGAGTTCATCAACCCGCTGGCCGACATTGGTGACAAGGTCCAGAAGCTGACCATGGAAATCGGCATGAAGGCCATGGCGAACCCGGATGAAGTCGGTGCGGCAGCCGTGCCCTACCTGCGCGTGGTCGGCCATCTGGTGTTCTCGTATTTCTGGGCCCGCATGGCCAAGATCGCGCTGGAAAAGCAGGCTAGCGGCGATACCTTCTACAAGGCCAAGCTGGCGACGGCGCGCTTCTACTTCGCCAAGCTGCTGCCCGAGACGGTGTACCAGATCCGCGCGGCACGTGCGGGCGGCGCGACGCTGATGGCACTCGAAGCCGATCTCTTCTAAGCAGTCATCCTCTTGGGGCGACGCGCACGCGCGTCGCCCTCTTGTCTCTCTCCTCACCTCCCGCGAGGACACCATGACCCGCACTGAACTCTCCACCAGCGCGCAGCCGCAGGCCGGCCAGCGCTCCAACTTCCTCGTCCGCCGCGTTGCTGTGCTGGGCGCCGGCGTGATGGGTGCGCAGATTGCCGCGCACTTGGTCAACGCCAAGGTTCCCGTCACGCTGTTCGATCTTCCGGCCAAGGAAGGCCCGAAGAGCGGCATCGCGCTCAAGGCCATTGAAAACCTGAAGAAGCTGTCGCCGGCGCCGCTGGGCATCAAGGATGATGCCAACCTGATCCAGGCAGCCAACTACGAAGACGACATCGAGAAGCTGCGCGACTGCGACCTCGTCATCGAGGCCATTGCCGAACGCATGGACTGGAAGCACGACCTGTATAAGAAGGTCGCGCCGCACATCGCCCCGCACTCGATCTTCGCGTCGAACACGTCGGGCCTGTCGATTACCGAACTGTCGGATGGTTTCGATGCCGAGCTGAAGTCGCGCTTCTGTGGCGTGCACTTCTTCAACCCGCCGCGCTACATGCACCTGGTCGAGCTGATCCCGACCGCACATACGCGTGGCGATATCCTCGACAAGCTGGAAACGTTCCTGACCTCCGCGCTCGGCAAGGGCGTGGTGCGCGCGAAGGACACGCCCAACTTCATCGCCAACCGCGTCGGCATCTTCTCGATCCTGGCGGTGTTTGTAGAATCGGCCAAGTACGGCATTCCGTTTGACGTGGTGGACGACCTCACGGGCTCGAAGCTGGGCCGCGCCAAGTCGGCGACGTTCCGCACGGCGGACGTGGTGGGCCTGGACACGATGGCCCACGTCATCAAGACGATGCAGGACAACCTGAAGGACGATCCGTTCGCCCCGGTCTACGCCACGCCGCCCGTGCTCGCCAAGCTGGTCGAGGCGGGCGCCCTGGGCCAGAAGACCGGCGCCGGCTTCTACAAGAAGGAAGGCAAGGAAATCAAGGTGCTGGACCCGCAAAGCGGCCAGTACGGCCCGAGCGGCAAGAAGGCAGATGACATCGTTGTGCGCATCCTGAAGAAGGAACCCGCCGAACGTCTGAAGCTGCTGCGTGAATCGACCAACGCGCAGGCGCAGTTCCTGTGGGCGGTCTTCCGCGACGTGTTCCATTACATCGCCGTGTACCTGGAGCAGATTGCCGACTCCGCTGCGGAAGTCGACCTGGCGATCCGCTGGGGCTTCGGCTGGAACAGCGGCCCGTTTGAAGACTGGCAAGAGGCTGGCTGGAAGCAAGTGGCCGAGTGGGTGAAGGAAGACATCGAAGCCGGCAAGGCGCTGTCGAATGCAGCGCTGCCGCAGTGGGTGTTCTCCGGCCCCGTGGCTGACAACGGCGGTGTGCATTCGGCACAGGGTTCGTGGTCTGCGAATCAGAGCACGTTCCTGTCGCGCAGCACGCTGCCGGTGTATGGCCGCCAAGTGTTCCGTGCACCGATCAAGGGTGCGACGACGGTCAACCCGCTCACGCATGGCAAGACCATCGAAGAGACCGATGCCGTGCGCATCTGGGTGGACGACGCGGCAGGCCAGGACGACGTGCTGATCGTCTCGTTCAAGAGCAAGATGAACACGATCGGACCGAGCGTCATCGACGGTCTGACGCGTGCCGTTGATCTGGCTGAAGCCGGCTACAAGGGTCTGGTGGTGTGGCAGCCGACGTCGCTCAAGCTGGGTGCGCCGGGCGGTCCGTTCTCTGCCGGTGCCAACCTGGAAGAAGCCATGCCGGCCTTCATGATGGGCGGCGCCAAGGGCATCGAGCCGTTCGTCAAGAAGTTCCAGGACGGCATGATGCGCGTGAAGTACGCCGGTGTGCCGGTCGTGTCGGCCGCATCGGGCATCGCACTGGGGGGTGGCTGCGAACTGCTGCTGCACTCGGCCAAGCGTGTGGCTGCGCTGGAAACGTACGTCGGTCTGGTGGAAGTGGGCGTGGGTCTCGTGCCGGCAGGTGGTGGCCTGAAGGAAGCTGCGCTGGCCGCTGCCAAGGCGGCACAGGCAGCAGGCAGCACGAACATCCTGCAGTTCCTGACCAACCGCTTCCAGGCCGCGGCCATGGCCAAGGTGTCGTCTTCCGCGCTGGACGCGCAGAAGATCGGCTACCTGCAGCCGACCGACACCATCGTCTTCAACGTGCACGAACTGCTGCACGTTGCGCGCAACGAAGTGCGTGCGCTGTCCGATTCGGGCTACCGCGCGCCGCTGCGTCCGGTTGGCATTCCGGTGGCAGGCCGGTCGGGCATCGCCACGATCAAGGCGTCGCTGGTGAATATGCGTGATGGCGGCTTCA
>JAGWNU010000028.1 GCA_028871175.1 Burkholderiaceae bacterium
GCGACGCCTCGCGGGCCATCAACACCGTCTTCATCCGCCCGACCTTCCACTTTGGCGATCTGACCGACTACCACTGGAAATTCGAGCCCAAGCTGTACGCCTACCTCACTCGCAGCGGTAACACCGACATTGCGCACTACCGCGGCTTCGGAGATTTCCGCGTCTCATACGGCGCGCCCAACGGCTGGGAGCTGGCCACGACGCTGCGAAAAGGCACGCGCCGGGCATACGGCAGCATCGATGCGCAACTCTCCTACCCGATGAGCCGCATCTTCAGCGGCACGGCCGGTTACCTGTTCATCCAGTACTTCACCGGCTACGGCGAGAGCCTGCTCGATTACAACCACAAGCTCGGCTCGCAGTTGCGCATCGGCTACAGCCTGTCGCGCTAACACCCCGCTCACGATCCGGCCTGCCAGCCAAGCCCTCCCGCCACGGAACGTGAACGGATGCCGCGAACGCAGCCGCGTTACAGCGTGTGCTGTCCGCTCGCCTCAGGCTGAAAGGCGATGCGCTCGATGCGCAAGCTGTGCTTGTTGCCGTTGGGTGCGGTGTACCTGACCGATTTACCTTCACGCTGACCGAGCAGCGCGGCGCCCATCGGCGAGAGCACCGACAACTTGGCCAACGCCACGTTGGCCTCCTCCGGATAGACCAACGTCCACTCGTGCGCCGCGCCAGTGTCATCGGCCACGCGCACCACCGAGTTCATCGTCACCACATTGGCGGGAATCTTGTTGCCCGGCACCACATTGGCACGGGTGACAAGGTCGTCGACCAGTTCAGCCAGCGGTGAATGGCTTCCCGCGCGAGCGGCGGCGTTTTCCAGGCGGGTCAGGTCGAGTTCGGTCAGATAGATGACGGGTGCGGACATGGCGATCTCCAGCGAATGGGGTTGTCTTGAACGTGTCAGGGCCGCTACGGACGCGCTTGCGCAGCACGATAGCGGTGCACGACCAGCAGGCGCGAGCGCCGGCCGGCGGCGATACAGAACATCAGGGAAAGGTGGGGTGGCCCGGCGGCAACGTGCCGCAAGGGCACTAGGACAACCGCCGGGCGGCGGCAAGGGCCGCGGTCATCGCCTGAACGGCGCGCGGCAGATCACCTGCCGCACGCTTCAGGCGCGCGGCACGGGAAGACGAAGCAAGGAGAAGTACTGCGGCCAGCGGCATCGACATCGTCATGGGGCTGCGTCAGACCGGCAGCGCGTTGCGGAGATTTCCTACTGCGGCCGCCAATGCGGCCGTATCAGCCGGCACCGCGAGACAGGTCGCGCGCAGTGACGATGTGCAGGATCACGGGAGGTCGCAGCTTACTTCGGCGCGGCGACTGTCACCAGAGCCGGGCGCAGCACGCGGTCAGCCAGCGTGTAGCCGCGCTGGAGCACGGCCACCACGGTGTTGGCTTCCTGATCGGCCGGCACCATCGAGATGGCCTGATGGCGATGCGGATCAAATTTCTCACCGACCGGGTTCAGCTCGGTCACCCGTCCCTTTTCGAACGCGGCATAGAGCTGCTTGAGCGTCAGTTCAACGCCCTCGCGCTGCTTGGCGACGTCGCCGGAAGTATCGGCCAGCGCCGCCTGCAGGCTATCCATGACGGGCAACAGATATTCGGCAAAGCCTTCGATGGCGAACTTGTGCGCCTTGGCGACGTCTTCCTGCGCGCGGCGACGGATGTTTTCGCCTTCGGCCGTTGCGCGCGCCCAGTTTTCATAGTTCTGGCGCGCCTTCTCTTCGGCGGCTTCCAGTTGACGGCGCAGTTCGGCGACATCCGCGTCAGCCATGGCCTCCGTCACAGCGGCTTCGTCGCCGGCGATGGCCTGGGCGTCTGCGCTGGCGCGCTGGGCTTGGCTCGAATAGGCGTTGGCGGCCTGGCCGCTGGTCTGGGTCGGCTGGGCGGCTTGCGCGTCGGGGTGCGAGGAGGTGTCCGAAGTGTGTTTCATAGCGCTAAATGAGGGAATCGACGCACCGGGCACTTGCACAACCTGTGCCCGCAGACGATCCGCTGGATGTTCACAAAACAAGTTGTGCCCGATATGGGGCTGTCGGTGCGCCTTTCAAGGGCACTGGAGGCGCAGCAACTGTGCACTGCGCATCACGAAATATGGGGTTACAAGTTTCATCAGACTGCAACGGCACCGCAATTGCGACGCCTTGATCGGCCGCCTATGATGCAAGAAAACATCGGGGGGCGCGAGCTTCTTTGAGGGTTCGTACCATGCATAACAAGCTGCCCGTTCTGACCGTGCTGCTGCTGTTGACCCTGACCGCAGCCACAACGTTCATCTGCTTGTCTGGTGCCGTCACGCCGCGTTACACGGAATACGGTAGCGGCAAGGCCTTCTTCAAGCACTACATCGGCGAACCTCCGCAGGCGTAGCGGCTTGCGCGCGGTCTGAACCTGTCAAGTTAGCACACACTCGCGCAGCATGGCTTTTTATTCGCCAAGCTTGTCGATGCGACGCCGATCACGCTTGGTGGGTCGGCCAGCGATTTGCGTGGCAGGTTCGCGATACAGCCGGCGTCGGTTTGCCGCCTCTTCGCGTTTCAAGCGACTCGCTTCCGTCTCTGCGTAGAGCGTTTGCGCTATCGCAGCGGGCCCGCGGACCTCGGCCAGCGCCAGCACCCGCAATTCCCATTGCTGTTCATGCGCATGCACACGCACGCGATCGCCAATCTTGACATCCTTGGCAGGCCGGACCGGCTGATCGTTGATCTGCACGTGACCGCGTTCAACTGCCTCCGTCGCCAGCGAACGCGTCTTGAAGAAGCGCGCCGCCCAAAGCCATTTGTCGATGCGCACGCGGTCTGCCGCGTCGGCGCTCACCTTCATGCTGCGGCTCCCTTGCTTTGCGCGCGCGCGCGGCTCGCATCCAGCACGTGTGGATGCGTGAGCGTCAACGGCCAGCCCTGCAGATGGGAGAGCGCGATGTCGGCCATGCCGGCGATCCACGCTTCGTTATCGTTCAGGCACGGAATGTAGTGGAACGTCTTGCCGCCGGCGACACGGAAGGTGGACTGACCTTCCATTGCAATTTCCTCGAGCGTCTCAAGGCAATCGGCCGGGAAACCCGGGCAGAACACGTCGACACGATCGGTGCCGACGCGGCCCAGCTCTTCCAGTGTGGGCGCGGTGTACGGTTGCAGCCATTCGGCACGGCCGAAGCGAGACTGAAACGTGACCAAGTATTGACCGGGCTGCAAGCCAAGCGCCTCTCCGAGCAGACGACCGGTCTTCAGGCATTCGCAGTGGTAGGGGTCGCCCAATTCCAGTGTGCGGCGCGGCACGCCGTGGAATGACAGCAGCAGCTTGTCGCCGCGCGCGAAGTCCGGCGCGCCATGTTGCGCCCAATACGCGCCCACCTGCTGATGCAACGCGTTGATATACGCGGGGTCATCATGAAAATGCTTGATCAGCCGCAGTTCCGGCTGATTACGCATCTCGGCCAGCACGCGGAAGACCTCGTCGAACGCGGTGGCGGTGGTCGTGCCCGAATACTGCGGATACATCGGCAGGACGAGGATGCGTTCAACGCCCTGTTTGCGCAGCGCCTGCATCACCGACGGAATCGACGGATTGCCGTAGCGCATGGCGCAGGCCACCACCACGTCGTGACCCCGCGCGTTCAGCAGTTGCTGCAGCGCATGCGCCTGGCGCTCGCTGTACACCAGCAGGGGCGAGCCCGTCATGTTGGCCTCGCGAAGCCAGATGCTCTCGTACTTGTGCGCCGACGCGCGCGAGCGCAGCGGAATGATCAACAGGTTGAGGATGAACCACCAGACCGCGGGTGGAATTTCCACTACGCGCCGATCCGACAGGAACTGACGAAGATAGCGGCCGACCTCGCGCGGCGAAGTGCCATCTGGCGTGCCGAGGTTGACCAGCAGGATCGCCGTGCGATCAGGCTGGCCATGCTGGAACTGGGGTTCAGGCAAGAAGGGCATGGGGCGGAGCTTCGCGATAGACGGGCCGATTATACGAGCCAGCCCGTTTTGTCTGCTTACGCCGCCACGACCCCATCCTTGACCACGGTAACGCAAGGGTTGAGGCCCATGGCGTATGCCAGATCGGCGGGGCGGTCGATCCGCCAGAGTGCGAAATCGGCGGCGCAGCCCGGGGCGAGCACACCGCACGTGCCAGACAGGCCGAGCGCTGCGGCAGCATGACGCGTGGCGCCGGTCAGCGCTTCCAGCGGCGTCATGCGGAACAGCGTGCACGCCATGTTCATCGCCAGCAGCAGCGACGACAACGGCGACGTGCCGGGGTTGCAGTCGGTCGACACGGCCATCGGCACACCGGCGGCACGCAGCGCGGCCATCGGCGGCAGGCGCGTTTCACGCAGGCAGTAGAACGCGCCGGGCAGCAGCACGGCCACTGTGCCGGCCTGCGCCATGGCTGCGATGCCCGCATCGGTCAGGCATTCGAGATGATCCGCCGAAAGACCGCCGTAGCGAGCCACCAGCGCTGCGCCACCCTGGTCGGAGAGTTGCTCGGCGTGCAGCTTGACCGGCAGGCCGTGACGCTGCGCCGCGTCGAACATGCTCGCCGTCTGTGCGGGCGTGAAGCCGATGGTTTCGCAGAAGGCGTCAACAGCATCGACCAGACCTTCCGCGGCGAGCGCAGGCAGCACATCGGCGCAGAGGTGATCGATGTAGTCGTCCGCGCGGCCGGCGAATTCGGGCGGCACGGCATGCGCGCCGAGGAAGGTTGTCCGCACGCGCACCGGCAACGCCTGGCCGAAGCGCCGTGCGACCCGCAGCATGCGGCGCTCCGTTTCCAGGTTCAGGCCATAGCCGGACTTGATTTCGACGGTGGTAACGCCTTCGGCGCGCAGTGCATTGAGGCGAGGCAGGCTGGCTTCGGCCAACGCGTCTTCGCTGGCCGCACGCGTGGCACGGACGGTCGACAGGATGCCCCCGCCCGACCGCGCGATCTCTTCGTACGGTGCGCCGTTCAGGCGCGCTTCGAATTCATTGCTGCGGTTGCCGGCGTAGACGAGGTGCGTGTGACAATCGATCAGGCCGGGCGTGAGCCACGCGCCGCCGCCATCGTGCTCGCGTGTGGCGCGGGCGTTGACGGGCAGATCGGCGCGGTAGCCGAGCCACGCAATGCGGCCGTCCTTGACGGCGATGGCGCCGTCGCGGATCTCGCCGTAGCCGTCAGCATCGGCGGTGAGCGTGGCGAGGTGGACGTTGGTCCAGAGCGCATCCCAGTGCGGGGTGGCTTGATCAGCCATGTGCGGCTCCCTGCAGGCCAATGCCGTCTGCCACGCGCGCCACCAGACGGGCAGCGACACGTGCGGTGTGATTGTCAATGTCGAGCGACGGGTTCAGCTCCGCCACATCCGCCAGCCGCAGCTTGCCCGAGCTGACCACGCGATCGACGATGGGCTCGATCACGTCCATCCCGACGCCGCGTGCCGACGGTACGCTCACGCCGGGAGCCACCGCGGCCGGCAGCACGTCAAGGCACATCGTCAGATAGACGTGGTCGACCTGGCTCAAGAACACCTCGACCACCTTCAGCACGTGGGCGAGCTGCATGACGTCCATCTCGTCATCGTGCATCCAGCGCACGCCGAGCTGGCGCGCACGCGCGAACAGCGCTTCGGTGTTGGCGTAGGTGCTCACGCCCAGGCAGGCGTAATGGAACGGCCAGCCGCGCCGGGCACAGTCTTCGGCGATCTGGCGGAACGGCGTGCCCGAGCTGCCGCGCTCGCCCGCACGCAGATCGAAATGCGCATCGAGGTTGAGAATGCCGATACGCGGCGGTTGATCGGATTTCGCGGCCAGGTGCCGCGCCAAGCCGCCAAACGAGGCCCACGCGATCTCATGCCCGCCGCCGAGCGCGATCGGAAACGCGCCGCGATCGAGCAGATCGTGGAGCACACCGGCCAATTCGCGCTGCGCGTCTTCCAGCGCATCGCCCTGGCAAGTCACGTCGCCCGCATCGACGACCACACGGCCGGCACGCGCGGGCAAGTTCGCCAGCATCTTGCGGATGGCGGCGGGGCCCGCCTGTGCGCCGGTTCGCCCGTGGTTGCGTGCGACACCCGCATCGCAGGCAAAACCCGCCAGGGCGACGGTGTTGGCCAGCGGCGTCGATGCATCGATGCGGCGCACGGTCTGGTGCCAACGCAAACCCAGCGGGCCTTCCTCCGCATCGACGCGGCCTTGCCAGACGTTCGGTTCGGCTTGGGCGGGCATGGTCAGACGAGTGCGAGTTCGCCGACGTGCGCGCGGCACGAATCGCCCAGATCGCCGTCGAGCACGAGGCGGCGGGCGCCTTCGATGTCGGGGGCGAACAGGCGATCTTCACCGTAGTACGCCACACGCGCGCGGATGCAGCCATGCGCCTTCTGCAGCGTGTTGGACGTCGCCAGCGGCTTGTGGAAGTCGATGCCCTGCGCTGCCGCCAGCGCTTCGATGCCGACGATGGTGGCGGTGTTCTCGGCCATGTCCTGCAAACGGCGGCCGGCGAAGGTCGCCATGCTGACGTGGTCTTCCTGGTTGGCGGAAGTCGGCAGGCTGTCCACGCTGGCCGGGTGGGCAAACGTCTTGTTTTCCGAGGCCAGTGCCGCGGCCGTGACGTGCGCAATCATGAAGCCCGAGTTCAGGCCCGGCTGCTCCACCAGGAACGGCGGCAGACCCGACAGCGTGGAGTCGATCAGCAGCGCGATGCGGCGCTCCGACAACGCACCGATCTCGGCAATCGCCAGCGCAAGCATGTCGGCGGCAAACGCCACCGGCTCGGCGTGGAAGTTGCCGCCGGAGATCACTTCACCAGCGTCGGCGTAGACCAGCGGGTTGTCGGTCACTGCGTTGGCTTCGGTGAGTAGCGTGGCGCCGGCCTGACGGATCAGGTCGAAACACGCGCCCATGACTTGCGGCTGGCAGCGCAGGCTGTACGGGTCTTGCACGCGCTTGTCGCCCACGAGGTGCGACTGGCGGATGGCGCTGCCGGCCAGCAGGTTGCGATACACGGCCGCGGTGGCGATTTGCCCCGCTTGACCACGCACGGTGTGCACGCGCGGGTCGAACGGCGCATCGCTGCCCTTGGCGGCATCCACCGACAACGCACCCGACACGGTGGCGGCTTGCAGCAGACGCTCGGCCAGGAACAGGCCGTTGAGCGCCAGCGCGGTCGACACCTGCGTGCCGTTGATGAGCGCCAGGCCTTCCTTGGCGGCCAGTGCGATCGGCTCGATGCCGGCGGCGGCCAACGCGGCACGCGCCGGCGTGCGCACGCCGTTCACACGTACGTCGCCCTCACCCAGCAGGGCAAGCGTCATGTGCGCCAGCGGTGCCAGATCGCCCGACGCGCCCACCGAACCCTTGGACGGAATGCACGGCACGATGCCGGCGTTCAGCAGTGCCAGCAGCGTATCGATCACGACACGGCGCACGCCCGAATAGCCGCGCGCCAGGCTGGCGGCCTTCATCAGCAGCACCAGTCGCGCCACGTTGTCGCTCAGGTCTTCACCCGTGCCGACGGCGTGCGAGAGGATCAGGTTGCGTTGCAGGCGCTCCAGCTCGTGCGTGGCGATCTGCGTTTTGGCCAGCAGGCCGAATCCGGTGTTGATGCCATAGGCCGGTGCGCCCTTGGCGACGATGGCCTGTACCGTGGCGGCCGACGCTTCAATGGCGGCCGCGCAGTCGCCAGACAGCGCGATGGGCGTCGGGGCCAGCCACACGCGGCGCAGGTCGGCAAAGGTCATCTCGCCGGGTTGCAATGTCAGGATGGGGGGCGTGGTCATGGTGTTCATAGCAATACGAGCAGGATGTCTCTAACTTAGCCGATCATCGGCAGGTTCAAACCGTTGCGCTTGGCGCAGGCAATGGCGGTTTCGTAGCCGGCATCGGCATGGCGCATGACACCGGAGCCGGAATCGTTGACGAGCACACGACCCAGGCGCTTGGCCGCAGCATCGGTGCCGTCGGCGACGATCACCACGCCCGAGTGCTGCGAATAGCCCATGCCGACACCGCCGCCGTGGTGCAGCGACACCCACGTCGCACCGCCGGCCGTGTTGAGCAGCGCGTTGAGCAGCGGCCAGTCCGACACGGCGTCGGTGCCATCGCGCATGGCTTCGGTTTCGCGGTTGGGGCTGGCGACCGAGCCCGTGTCCAGGTGATCGCGGCCGATCACGATGGGCGCCTTCAACTCGCCGTTCTTGACCATCTCATTGAAGGCCAGACCGGCCAGGTGACGCTCGCCCAGGCCCAGCCAGCAGATGCGGGCGGGCAGCCCCTGGAACGCGATGCGGTCCCGCGCCATGTCGAGCCAGCGATGCACATGCGTGTTGTGCGGGAAGAGTTCCTTGATCTTGGCGTCGGTCTTGTAGATGTCTTCCGGATCGCCCGACAGCGCCACCCAGCGGAACGGGCCCTTGCCCTCGCAGAACAGCGGACGGATGTAGGCCGGCACGAAGCCAGGGAAGTCGAAGGCGTTTTTCACACCCTGGTCGAACGCGACCTGTCGGATGTTGTTGCCGTAGTCGACGGTCGGAATGCCCATGGCCTGGAAATCCAGCATGGCCTGCACGTGCACGGCGCAGGACTTGGCGGCCTCGTCGGTCAGGCGGGCTTGCTGCGACGGATCGCGTTGCGCAGCACGCCATTGCTCGACCGTCCAGCCAACCGGCAGATAGCCGTTGACCAGATCATGCGCCGAGGTCTGGTCGGTCACCAGATCCGGCTTCAGACCGCCGGCGCGGGCACGCTTGACCAGCTCCGGCAGGATTTCCGCCGCATTGCCGAGCAGGCCGATGGACACGGCCTCGCCGCGTTCGCAATGGTGGCGAATCAGGTTGAATGCGTCGTCGATGTCCTTGGCCTGCTTGTCGAGGTAGCGCGTACGCAGGCGGAAATCGATGCTCGATTGCTGGCATTCGATGTTCAGCGACACGGCACCGGCCAGTGTTGCGGCCAGCGGCTGCGCGCCGCCCATGCCGCCCAGGCCCGCAGTCAGGATCCACTTGCCGGCCAACTTACCGTCGTAGTGCTGGCGGCCCGCCTCGGCAAACGTCTCGTACGTGCCTTGCACGATGCCCTGGCTGCCGATGTAGATCCAGCTGCCGGCCGTCATCTGGCCGTACATGAACAGGCCCTTGCGATCCAGTTCGTTGAAGTGTTCCCAGTTCGCCCACTTGGGCACGAGGTTGGAGTTGGCGATCAAGACACGCGGGGCATCCGGGTGGGTCTTGAACACGCCCACCGGCTTGCCCGATTGCACGAGCAGCGATTCGTCGTCGTTCAGCTCGCGCAGCGTCTCCAGGATCTTGTCGAAGCAGGCCCAGTCGCGCGCGGCGCGGCCGATGCCGCCGTACACGACGAGGTGCTTGGGGTTCTCGGCCACGTCCGGGTCGAGGTTGTTCTGCAGCATCCGGTAAGCCGCTTCGGTCAGCCAGCTCTTGCAATGCAGCTCGGTGCCGCGAGGGGCGCGGATTTCACGCGAGGCGTCGTAGCGCGGATCGTTGGTCAGGTGGGCAGCGTTGGTCGGGGCGTTCATGTGAGGTCTCCTGCGAACTCCTTTGTCATGGAGCGCATCTTATGTTGTATATACAACTTAGGCAAGAAAACTTTACAAGCTAAGAGCAAACCCTGATGATGACAGCCATCCGCACATCACATCGGCCGCCCAAACCGCACCGCAAGCCACGTCCATGTCACACGAATCGTCCACCAGCACGCCCGCCTTCCAGCGCATCAAGGAAGACATCCTCATGCGCATCCGCAGCGGCGAGTGGCAGGAAGGCGAAATGATCCCGGGGGAGACGACGCTCGCGCAGACGTTTGGCGTGTCGCGCATGACGGTCAATCGCGCGCTGCGCGAGCTGACCGCCGAGCAGATCCTCACGCGTGTGCAGGGGTTGGGGACGTTCGTCGCGCAGCAGAAATACCAGGCGACGCTGGTGGCGATCCGCAACATCGCCGAGGAAATTGCCGCACGCGGTCACCGGCACCGTGCCGAGCTGCACAAGCTGGAGCGCGCCCGCGCCAACGAAGCGATGGCCGCGTCCTTCGGCGTACCGGTGGGGCACGCCCTGTTCCACTCGCTGATCGTGCACTTCGAGAATGACCTGCCGATCCAGGTGGAAGACCGCTGGGTGAATGCCGGGCTGGCGCCCGACTACATGCAGCAGGATTTCACGCAGACCACGCCCAACGCCTACCTCATGCGTGCCGCCCCGTTGCAGGGCGTGGATTACGGCATCGAGGCGCGCCTGCCGCCGCGCGAGATCGCCGAAATGCTGCAGATGGATGTGCGTGAGCCGTGTCTGATGCTGCGGCGCAAGACGCTATCCCAGGGCCAGGTCGCCTCCGTGGCAACCATGTGGCACCCGGGCGGGCGGTACCAGTTCACCGGGAGTTTCTAGGCGAGTCGTTGCGTTACGTCATGACCGCGTCGTACGGCGGCGGCGAGAATGCTGGGGGGGCTGCGTCCCGCCGCCCGGTGTGGACGCGCCGCGCCCCACGCTCAATACCGACCAAGGAGATCCCGTCATGAGTGGCGTGCCCGAATTCAAACCCCTGATCAAGGACGTGTCTGCACAGATGCGCAACCTGCGCGAAACGCAGCCGGAATTGATGACGGCCTTCAGTCAACTGGCTGCGGCAGGCACCAAGGATGGTGCGCTGAGCAAGAAGACGCGAGAACTGGTGGCGCTCGGCATCGCCATCGCAAGCCGCTGCGACGACTGCATCGGCTTTCATGTCCAGGCGCTCGTCAAGCTGGGCACGACCCGCGCGGAGCTGGAAGAAGTCCTGGGGACAGCGGTCTATATGGGAGGCGGCCCTTCGATGATGTACGCCACGCACGCCCTCGCCGCGTTCGAACAGTTCTCATCCTGAGCGGATCGCCGACGCACCAAACGCCGGCGTCAGCACCCAGCGCTCAATACTGGCTGAGCGTACTCGACAGCAGCTTGGCGGTGATGTCCACGATCGGGATCACGCGCTCGTAGGCCATGCGCATCGGTCCGATTACGCCGAGGGTGCCGACGATCTTGCCATCGACCTCGTACGGTGCGGTGATGACCGCCATGTCCTCGTGCGGGACGAGGCTGCTCTCGCCGCCGATGAAGATCTGGACGCCCTCTGCCCGGCTTGACACGTCGAGGAGTTGCAGCAGCCCGGTCTTCTGCTCGAACACCGCAAACAGGCGACGCAGCTTGTCCATCGACGATGACAGGTCCTCGACATCCAGCAGCTTGCGTTCGCCGGAGATGACCACGGGCTCTTCGTCAGACACGGCGCTACTGCCCGCCTCCACGGCCGCCTGCATCAGCGAAGTCATGTCAGCCTGCAGCACAGACAGCTCGCCGCGCAGCCGTTCGCGCACGGTGTCAAAGGTCATGCCGCCGTAGTGCGCGTTGATGTAGTTGGCCGCCTCCACCAGTTGCGAAGGGGTGTACGGCGTATCGGTGTGGATGATGCGATTCTGCACATCGCCCTCTGGCGTGACGACGATGAGCAGGATGCGGGATTCGGACAGGCGAAGGAATTCGATCTGCCGGAAGGCGTGCGTGCGGCGCGGCGTCATGACGATGCCGGCAAATTGCGACAGATTGGACAGCGTCTGCGCGGCCGCCGCGATCACCCGCTGCGACGATTCCGCCCCATGCGACGCCAGTTGGGTGCGTACCTGTTCGGCGATCGCCCCGGCCATCTGCTGCACCATGCGGTCTTGCGAGCTGAGCACATCCAGCGGACTGGCCGTCAGCATGGTGTCGACGAAGAGACGGTAGCCGCGCGGCGTCGGCACGCGTCCGGCGGAGGTGTGCGGGCTCGCGATGAAGCCCATTTCCTCCAGGTCGGCCATCACATTGCGGATGGTCGCCGGCGACAGATCGAGCCCTGAGTACTTGGACAAGGTCCGCGAGCCGACGGGCTGCCCCTCGGCAATGTACCGTTCGATCAGGGTCTTGAGGAGGATGGTGGCGCGCTTGTCCATGATTTTTCAATTTTACGCAAATTCGACGCCAATCTGCGCGTGACGCAGGCGTTTCTCGCCAAACAGGTTCAAACGTGGCGAGGGTCATATTGATATGGTGTAATGCGCGCATGTCGATTCCCCCGTCTACCGTGGCCCCGCAAGCTCCCGCCGCCTCGCCTTCGCCTGCCTCGCCGTTCAAGACTGTCGCGCTGGTCGGCCGGTATTCGGCCGCCAACATCGCCGGCCCGCTCATGGAGTTGGCTTCGTGCATAGCCGGTCGCGGGCATGACATCGTGTTCGAGCGTGAAACGGCGCTCAATATCGGTGTCCAGGATTACCCTGCCCTGCCGCCCGAAGAGATGGCACGCCATGCCGACGTGGCCGTGGTGCTCGGCGGCGACGGCACACTGCTCGGCATTGGACGACACCTGGCCGGCGCCAGCGTGCCCGTGATCGGCGTGAACCACGGTCGGCTGGGTTTCATGACCGACATCCCGTTCGAAGACGTGCACACCGTGCTGCCCGACATGCTGTCCGGCCGCTACGAGGCCGAGATGCGCGCGCTCCTGCAGGCGCAGGTCGTGCGCGACGACGAAGTCATCTTCTCGGCCCTGGCCTTCAACGATGTGGTCGTCAACCGCTCGGGCTTCTCAGGCATGGTGGAACTGGCCGTCTCGGTCGACGGTTTCTTCATGTACAACCAGCGTTCGGACGGCCTGATCGTCTCCACACCAACGGGCTCGACCGCCTACGCGCTCTCCGCCGGCGGGCCGATCCTGCATCCGGCGCTGTCGGGCCTGGTGCTGGTGCCGATTGCACCGCACTCGCTGTCGAACCGGCCGATCGTCATTCCACACGACGCGGAGGTTGTCATCCAGGTGACCAGCGGTCGTGATGCCAGCGTCAACTTCGACATGCAATCGCTGACCTCGCTGCTGCCGGGTGACCGCATCGTGGTGCGCCGCTCCGAGCGCACCGTGCAACTACTGCATCCGGTTGGCTACAACTACTACGCCACGCTGCGCAAGAAGCTGCACTGGCACGAGTACCCGACCGAAGACAACCGGCTGTAAACCCAACCCCCATCGACGCACCATGCTGCGCAGCCTTACCATCCGCGACTTTGTCATCGTCCATGCGCTGGACCTCGACCTGTCCGACGGCTTCACTGTATTCACGGGCGAGACCGGCGCCGGCAAATCGATCCTGATCGACGCCCTGGCGCTGACGCTCGGCGAGCGCGCCGATGCCGCCGTCGTACGCGAGGGGGCCCCGCGCGCCGACATCACCGCTGAATTCGACGTGCATCCGCATGTGGCCGCGTGGCTGCAAGCGCATGAATTGCACGACGACGAAGGCGTCATCCTCCTGCGCCGCACGGTCGATGCCGCGGGCCGCAGCAAGGCGTTCATCAACGGTGCGGCCGTCACGCTGGCGCAGTTGCGCGAAATCGGCGAGCAGCTTGTCGACATCCACGGCCAGCACGCGCATCAACAGCTACTCAAGACCGACGCCCAGCGCAGCCTGCTCGACGCCCACGCCGGTCTGGAAGGCGACGTGCGCGTGGTGGGCGAGCATTACCGCGCGTGGCAAGCTGTCGTACGGCTGCGCGAGGCCGCCGAGCAGCAATCGCGCGAGGCCCAGCTTGAGCGCGAACGCATCGAATGGCAGGTCAATGAACTGCTCAAGCTCGCCCCGCAGCCTGGCGAGTGGGAAGACGTGCAGGCGGAGCACCATCGCCTGTCGCACGCCGCCAGCCTGATCGAGGGCACGCGCGCCGCGCTTGACGGCCTGTCGGAATCGGAGGGTGCCGTGCTGACGCAACTCGGCGCGACACTGCATACGCTGCGCGAGCTTGCCGAGTTCGACCCGGCGCTGGCCGACGTGCTGGCCGCGCTGGAACCTGCCGAGGTGCAGATTCAGGAGGCCGTGCACACCCTCGCCCGGTATGCCGACCGCGCAGAACTCGACCCGGACCGTCTGGCCGAAGTCGATGCGCGCATGCAGGCGCTGCACACGATGGCGCGCAAATACCGCGTCGCGCCCGAGACGCTGCCCGCTGAACTCGCCGAGCGCCAGTCGCAACTGGCAGCGCTGCAGGCCGCGTCCGACCTTGACGCACTGCAGGCGCAGGAGGCGCACACGCATGCCGCGTATGTCGACGTCGCCAAGGCGCTGTCGCGCGCGCGAGCCAAGGCCGCACGCGAACTCGCCGAGGCCGTGACCGACGCGATGCAGGGCCTGTCGATGGCGGGCGGCCGCTTTGATATCGCCCTGCATGCGCTCGAGCAAGGGAGCGCGGCCGGGCTTGAGCAAGTCGAGTTTCTTGTCGCGGGGCACGCGGGTGTGTCGCCACGGCCGTTGGCGAAGGTCGCGTCGGGGGGCGAACTGGCGCGGATCAGCCTGGCGATTTCCGTGATCGCCAGCGAAGCGAGCCCGACGCCCACGCTGATCTTCGACGAAGTGGATTCCGGCATCGGCGGGGCGGTCGCGGAGGTCGTAGGCCGGCGCCTGCGCGAGCTGGGAACGCGCCGCCAGGTCCTGTGCGTGACCCACCTGCCGCAAGTGGCCGCGCTGGCGAATCACCATATCCAGGTTGCCAAGCAGACTGTTGCAGGCAGCACCCGCTCCGACCTCGTGGTGCTGGACGCCGGCGGCCGCGTGGACGAGATTGCCCGCATGCTGGGCGGTGCGTCGCTGACCGACACCACGCGCAGGCATGCGGACGAGATGCTCACTGCGGGCCGCGCCCATCCGGCGCCGGCACCGGCCGCGCGGAAATCCCGGCGTGCGGCGCAGTGATTGCCCATTCCGATCCCGGCGCCTGCCTCGCGCCAGCGCGATCTTGCGCAGGCGCGCTTACCCGAATCCAAGGAGAATGTCATGACCCGTCCGGTTGCCCGAACCCTCACCCGGCTGTCGCTTGCCAAGCCCGCGCTGACCGCGACGCTGAGCCTGTGCCTGCTGGCCGCGTGCAAGTCGGTGCCCGCGATTGATCCTGGCAAGCCGCCCGCCATGGACCCGGCATCTGCCAACGCCCAGCCGCCGGCGGCCGTGTCCGCAGCGCACGCATTGGGTGACATCATCGTCGGCCTGAGCTCGCCGACGACTTCATCCACCACCGTGCAGGGTGTGCTGGATGCGGCGGGCGCGCGCGCAACGCCGCGCTTGGCGTTTGCCGTCGTCCGGCCGATGTCCGGCGGCTTCTGGGTGGTGCGCGCGAGTTCGGGCGATCCGTCGGCAACGCTGGAGGGGGCGGTTTCGGCCCTGCGCTCCACGCCGGGCATCGCCTCGGCCGATCCCGACCGCGTGATGAAGATCCAGCGCTAGGCGCGCTGCTTTACCTGTCCACCCCGCCGCACACGGGGCGCCTCCCCACATGGCGGATACGTGGGGGATTTCATGCGCCCGGCGCCCTTGCATCGGTATCGACACGCTTTTTGGGTGCGCGGATCGGGTTTTCCCTGCATGCTCAAACGCATTTCTGCCACATCAAAGGGACAAGTCGCGTGCTACCTTTGATTTCGTGTCACGTCATGTCAACGATCACATCCTGACGACGTTTCTCATCTCAGTAAGTTGCCATGGAGCGCCGCTGATGCCCCCCTCCTTCGTTCGTTTGAAATCCTGGCTGCGTACAGGGACCAACATAGCCTTGGCCACCTGGTTGATTGGCGGCCTCCCTGCCAACGCTGCCACACCGCAGCCGCAATACACGGGCGACCTGATCATCAAATGGCGCGACGACACCAGCGGGACGCGCAAGCCGCTGTCGGCCACGGAAGCAGGCAACCGGCTGCTGTCGGTGGCGCAGGCGGCCGGCAGCACGTTGCAGGTCAAGCGCACGCTGGCCACCGATGCACAGCTCATGCGCACCGGCCTGACCGACCCCGCCAGCATCGAAGCTGCCGTCGCCAAGATCGCGCAGGATGCCCGTGTGGCCTATGTGGTGCCCGATCGCGTGCTGTACCCCAGTGCCATTCCCAACGACACGCTGTTTGCGACGCAGAACAACCTGGCCTTGCCGACGGTCGTGCCCGGTGGCATCAACATGCAGCCAGCATGGGACATTACAAAAGGCTCGCCGAACTTGGTGGTTGCGGTCGTGGACACCGGCTATACCGACCACCCCGATCTGTCGAGCAAGATCCTGCCCGGGTACAACTTCATTTCCGACCCGATCCGGGCCGGGAACACGTATGGCCGAGGACCCGACGCCCACGACATGGGTGACGGCGTGACCTCCGCCACGGAGTATCCGTCCCTCTCCTGCTCCACCACCGAGACATATCCGCAATACAGCAGTTGGCACGGCACCGAGGTGTCGAGCGTATTGGCGGCCGCAACCAACAATGGGACCGACATTGCCGGCGTTGGCTGGAACACCAATATCGTGCCGGTGCGCGTGTCGGGCAGGTGTGGCGCGCTGCTGTCGGACACCGTGGACGGCATGCTGTGGGCCGGTGGCCTTCCCGTATCGGGCGCGCCCGCCAATGCCAACCCGGCGCGCGTGGTCAACGTGAGTCTGGGCAGCACGGGTTCGTGTTCGGCCGCTGAGCAGGATGCGGTGAACAGGCTTGCCGCGCTCGGCACGGTCGTCGTCGCTGCGGCGGGCAACGAGGCAGCGCAGAGCGTCGATGCGCCGGCCAACTGCGCCGGGGCCATTGCCGTCACTGCGCACGTGGACAGCGGCGAGAACGCCAGTTACGCCAACGTGGGCCCGCAGGTCGCGATCAGCGCGCCGGGCGGCGGCTGCCCGAACTCGCAACCATCATGCGCAACGCCGTCCACGATCATCGTTGACTCCAATGATGGCCAGTATTCGCCGGGCAATGCGGTTGTCAAACCGAATGCGACTGCCCCTGGCGCGGTCGCAGGCACCAGCTTCTCCACCCCCGAAGTGGCCGGCACGATCGCACTCATGCTGAGCGTACAGCCGCAGCTGTCCAACGCTCAGATCCTCGCGGGCCTGCAACAGACGGCGCGCCCGCACCCGAGCGGCACGTATTGCGCCGTCAACACCGGCGTGTGCGGCGCGGGGCTGCTGGATACCGCCGGCGCCGTCGGTTATGCCCAGCGCACCGCACCTGCTGGCATCGGCAATGGCTCGTCCGGTTCGGGCAGCTCGGGCGGTGGCGGTGGCGGCGGCGCCATTCCGCTCGCTGGCGCGGCCGTGCTGCTGGCGCTGGGACTGGCATGCCGGCGCAAGCGCGTGTCGATGCACTGAGTCGCTCGCTGCGGATCCAACACCGCCTCCACTCGGAGGCGGTTTTTTTTGGGCACCCGCATTGGCGCCGCGCGCGGTGGCGAGGCACGCATTCAGCGGCGATGGCCCAGGTGGGTGGCACACACAGGGTCACCCATCCGGCGGAGGCGCGCGTGTACCAACCGCTGCACCGCCGACCGGCCGTCAGGGCTGCTTTCTCAATCCGCCCTGGGCGCGCCACTCGCCCAGCACCCAGATCAGCAATCCGCTCGCTGCGCCGAAGGCGTGTGCGATCCGGACCACGCCAAACCCCCAGCGCGGGTCGTACGCAACGGGTGAGAGCCAGGATTGCTCGAACCACACCTTCACGAGCACACCCACGCAGAGCAGCACGCCGATCCAGCGCGAGAAACGATCGTCCTCCGCCTCCACGGACGGGCGCAGCATTCGCAGCCCACCCCACGCGGCCAGCCCGTGCAGCGCGCCGGAGAGCCCGCCGTACCACTGCACCGCGGGCTGACTGAGCAAGGCAATCTGTACCAGTACGCCGCACGCCACCAGCGCACCGACGATGACCTGCGGCCGCAACACGCGCGCCACCAGCAGGATGAGCCCCGCTGCCGCCATCACGTCCGCCAACCAGTGCCACGCATCCAGATGCACCCACATGGCCGTGACAAGACGCCACCACTGTCCAGCGTGCACGGCATCGCGCCGGTACAACCCGACCGCATGAAGCCACGGCACGAACGAGAACGCCGCAGACAGCGTGGCGACGCCAGCACACGCGCCCCAGGTTTGTACCGCACGTCGATGCGCACTCATGCTGCAGGTGGGGCCGACGGCACCGGTGGCACGCCGAACACCTCCGCCCACAATGCACGCACCTGGGCGGTCTCGTGCGCGCAGGTACCGGCCGGGACCCGCGCGGCGGATTGCCCGTCGAGCCGCAGCTTGTGCTGCCGGGCCCGGAAATCGCGGTAAGCGTCGGCGACTTGCGCGGCGCGCGTGGCATCGATCAGGCCAAGCTCGCCCGCCATGTGCAGCAGCGCAATGTTGCCCTTGTTGCCGGTGAGCCGGGCATGCACCTCGCTGTGCAGCAGCACCAGGAACTGCACGGTGAATTCGATATCCACCATGCCCCCGCGGTCGTGCTTCAGATCGAAGAACTGCGTGGGATTGAGGTGACCTTCGAGCACGCGTTCGCGCATCGCGACGATCTCGTCGCGCAGCGGACCGGCTTCGCGATGCTGGCGCAGCACGGCGGTGCGCAGCGCCTCGAAGCGCGCGCCGATCTCCGCATCGCCGGCACAGAAGCGGGCGCGCGTGAGCGCCTGGTGCTCCCATACCCAGGCCGCGTTGTCGCCCTCGCGCATCTGGTAGCGGCGGAAGGCCTCGAAGTGGGTGACCATCAGACCCGCCGCGCCGTTCGGACGCAGGCGTGTATCCACGTCGAACAGCGTGCCCGCGGCGGTATGACTGGTCAGCCAGGTGATGAGCTTGCGCGCGAAGGACGCGTACACGTCGGGAGCGCGCTCGTCGTCATCGTCATAGAGGAAGATGATGTCGAGATCCGACGCATAGCCGAGTTCCTTGCCGCCCAGGCGCCCATAGGCGACCACGGCAAAGCGCGGCACCTCGCGGTGGCGCGTGCTCACCTGCTGCCACACGGTTTCCAGCGTCAGGTCGAGCATGGCGTCGGCCAGGTCGGACAGGCGGTCGCTGATGTGCTCGACGCTCAGCAACCCCTGCAAATCCTGCAGCAGCACGCGGAAGGTCTCTGCATGATGCTCCTGGCGCAGGATGTCCATCTGCATCTCGACGTGGTCTTCTGCGGCGCGCAGACGGTCGCGCACGCGCTCGCGGAAGGCCGGCCAGTCGGGCTGAGCCGACAGCGCCTCCACGTCCAGGAGTTCGTCCAGCAGTTGCGGATGGCGCGTCAGGTAATCGGCCGCCCAGCGCGACGCGTGCAGCGTGTGGGCGACGCGCGCCATCGCCTGCGGGTATTCGCTCAGCAGCGACAGGTACGACGCGCGCCGGCTGATCGCATCGAAGAAGTCGAGAAAGCGCGCGATGGTGACATCCGCGTCGGTCTGCCGCGCGGCGTGATCGAGCGCGCGGTTGATGAGCAAGTCGAAGCGCTGGCGGCTCACCTCCGACAGCGCCCGGTAGCGCGGCGAATTGCGCGTGGCCCGCAGGCGCTCGAGCACACTGTCAGGATCGGCATAGCCAAGCTCGGCAAGCTGCCCGCGGGCAGTCTCGGTGTACTCGTCGTCGAGCAGATCCGCATGCCAGATCGACGCGCACGGCGGCTGGCTGTCCTGCTTGTCCGCAAAGGTCTGCTCGAACTGCTGCGCCACCTCGTCCTGATAGGCCTCAAGCTGCGCGACGAGCCCCGCGTAATCGGCAAAGCCCATCATGCGGGCCACGCGCAGCTGGTCTTCCGCAGAGCCGGGCAGGTTGTGCGTCTGCGCATCTTCGATGTACTGCAGGCGGTGTTCGAGCTGGCGCAGGAAGCGGTACGCCTCGGTCAGGCGCGCCACCACGTCGGCGTCGATCAGGCCACGCTCCGCAGCCGCGCGGAGCACTTCCAGCGTGGGCCGCACGCGCAGCGCAAAATCCTGCCCGCCACGAATCAGCTGGAACACCTGCGCGACGAATTCGATCTCGCGGATGCCGCCTCGCCCGAGCTTGATGTTGGGCGCGCGCGCAGACGCTCGCGCCGAGTCGGCACCGGCCTGCCCGTCATGTTGCCGATTGGCGCCGTGGCTTCGCTTGGCCGCTTCGCTGCGGATCTGCGCGTGCAATGCGCGGATCGCCGCGATCACGCCGTAATCGAGATAGCGCCGGAACACGAACGGCGTGGTGACGCGCTCCAGTTGCTGAATCACGCGCGCCGCGTGGGCACTGGTCGGGTCGGTGATGACGCGGCCCTTGATCCAGGCATAGCGCTCCCATTCGCGGCCCTGCACGACGAAGTACTCCTCGAGCATGCCCAGGCTGCAGACGAGCGGGCCCGCGTCGCCATTCGGGCGCAGGCGCATATCGACGCGGAAGACATACCCGTCTTCCGTCACGTCGGCCAGCACATTGATCAGGCGCCTGCCCAGCTTGGTGAAATACTCATGGTTGGACAGCGGACGCGGGCCGCCACGCGTGTCACCCTCCTCGTCGTAGAGGAAGATCAGGTCAATGTCGGACGAAACGTTCAGCTCGCGTCCGCCGAGCTTGCCCATGCCCACCACCACCAGCTCCTGCACCTCGTCCGAGGCGTGCCCGATGGGCTGGCCATGCAGGGCCTCCAGGTCCCGGCCGATCACGGAAATGGCCGCGCGCACGGCAAATTCCGCCAGGTCGGTCATGGTGCCCGTCACTTCATCGAGCGTGGCCGCGCCAGACAGGTCGCGCTCGACCAGCCCGGCGAACACTTCATTGCGCAGCAGCCGCAAGGCACGCTTGAGCGCAGGCTCCAGTTCGACAGCGTGGGTGTCGAACAGCTCGGCAAAGCGCGCGGAGAGCCACGCCGCGTCGATGGGCGCAGCGGCGGCGGCCTGCGCACGCTCGGCCCAGCCTTCGCGTGCATGCGCGAGGCGGTGAACGTAGCGTGAATAAGCCAACCCAAACGGCAGCGCGACAGCGGGCGCCTCGGGCGCACACGCGGGTGTCTTCAGGAATGGCTGGGCAGACGGCAAGGCGGGATCAGTCATGCGAACCAACAGGTCAACAACGGGGAAACATCCATTCTCGCTGAAATGTGCGACTTGCCGGTCAGTGGCCACCGACTTCCGCGGGCACCCGCTGTGCTTGGGACTCTGCGGGGGTGGTGCCAGGCCGCCAGGGTGGCGCCGCCCCGCGAATATCGGATAATCCCGGTCATGCCTCGCCCGCCCCAGCCCCCAGAATCGCCGAAGTCCGACGGCGGACACGCCAGCACCCTGTCCCCACGCCGGACCGGCACGCGTGCGGCCGGACGGGCTGCCTGGACGTGGCTGGCGCACGCAACGGGCGCGATCGGCGACGGCATCGCGGCCACCGTGCGCGCTCCTGTCTGGTCTCAGCTGTGGCGCATCCTGTGGAAGACGCTGGCGGCGCTGGCCGTGCTGGCCGTGATCGGCATGCTGCTGGTGCGCCTCGTCCTGTGGCCGCGTGTGAGCGTGGCGCGCGAATGGATGGAGCGGGAGGCCTCCAGCGCACTGCATGCCACGGTCAGCATCGGCTCGCTCGAAACGTACTGGGAAGGCTGGCACCCCGCCTTCCGCGCCCAGCGCATCGACGCGCGCGACGCCGCCGGCCGTCGTACGTTCGGCGTGCAGGATGTCCAGGCGCGGCTTTCCTGGCGATCGCTGCTGCGCATGGAAATCACGTTTGCCATGCTGCATGCAAGCCGCGCCGACGTGCTCGTCCGCCGGACCCCGCAGGGCGCGCTCCTCGTGGCGGGCATGCCGCTGTCACCGGATACCAGCGGCGACGGCGGCTTCTTCGACCAACTGCTCGCCCAGGGCGACATCGATGTGCGCGAAGGCGCTGTGCGCTGGCTCGACGAACAGCAGAAGCTGCCGGAAGTCGCGATGGGCAATGTGCGCATCCAGTTGCGTAGCGGTCCCACGCGGCACCGGCTGGACGCCAGCGGCACTTCGCCCACGCTCTTCAACGGTCCGATCCAGCTGCACGCCGATTTCCGCCACGACCTGCTGGCACGCCCTGGCGACTGGCGCCATTGGCATGGCCAGGCCAGTTGGCAGGTCAACACGCTGCAAGTGGCCGAAATGCAGCGCTATGTGCCGGTGCTGGCTTCCGCCAATAGCGGCACGCTGTCGTCTGACGGTTCGGTGGAGTTTGCGGACGGCGTGTTCACACGCAGCCAGGCACGCCTGACGGGGCAGCAGCTTGACCTGCAGCTCCGCAAGGATCTCGACCCGCTGCAGCTGCGCAGCCTGCAAGTGCTGGCGGTGCACCGGCGCGCCAACGGCGGCGAGCACATCCTCAACGTGGACACCCTGCTCTGGCAGCCGCTGAACCCGCCGGCGCAAGCGGCCCAGCCGCCAGTGCCCGAACTGGCCGGCCCCGGCATCGAAGCCCCGGCCAATCCCGCAGGCACCCCGCGCGGATTGCGCAACGTCACAGTTGGCTGGGCTCTCGATGCGCGCGATGCCCTGCGCCGCTTGCAGGTCAAGGCTGCGACCGTGGACCTGGCTGACCTGCGCAGCATCGCCACCACGCTGCCACTGCCGGCCGCCGTGCTGGAGCCCTTGCGTGCGAGGCAGCCGGCCGGCCGCATGGACGATCTCGACATCAACTGGCGGCGCGATGTCTCTCGCTGGCGGCCGAGCGCGCCGGCGCCGGTGCACTTCACCGGCCGCGCCACACTGCGGCAAGTGTCATTCGGGCCCGGCCCGCTGCCCGCTGTCCCGCCTGGGCATCACCCCGAGCCCGCCATGCCTGGTGTGGAGAATCTTTCCGGCAATGCCGTGTTCTCTGACGACAAGGGCACGCTGCGCATCGATTCCGCCGATGCCGCCCTGTTGCTGCCTGGCACCTTTGCCGAGCCGCGTGTGCCGTTGGACCGTCTGCAAGGGACCTTCCAGTGGACATACCGCAAACAGGAGCTGGTGGTCACGAGCGACAACCTGGCGTTCTCCAACGCTGACTTGTCGGCCCGCCTCACAGGGCGCTACCGCCGTGCGCCCGACACGAGTCATGTCGGCACCGTTGACCTCAAAGGCACGTTGGAGCGCGCCGATGTGCCGCGCGTGCCGCGCTATCTGCCGCTGTCCCTCGGACCACACCTGCACGACTACCTGACGGGGGCACTGCAGGCCGGAACGGCCAGCAACGTCAGCTTCGTGATGGCGGGCGATTTGCTGGACTTCCCGTTCCGCTCACCGAAAAAAGGTGCCTTCCGTGTCGAAGTGCCGATCCAGGACGTCACGTACCAGGTCGCCCCGGCCGAAGCCGCTCACGCGTTGCCCGGCCGCATACCCACGTACCCGGGCGAATGGCCGGCATTCACCAACATCGACGGCACGGTCATCTTCGACAAGGCTTCGCTGGCATTCAAAGTGGCACATGCGAAGGTGATGGGCACAAACCTGGAGGACGTCAGCGGCAGCCTGCCCGACATGGGCGACCACAATCCGCTGCTGACCATCGAAGGCCGCGGCGACGGCCCCACGCAGAATTTCCTGCAGTTCGTCGAGGCCAGCCCGGTCGGCCAATGGATCGGCCATTTCACCAAGGACGCGCGCGCCCAGGGGAATGCTGCCCTGGCACTCAAGCTCGACCTGCCGCTCAATGAGATGCATTCGACGCGCGCACAAGGCAGCCTCACCTTCCTGCGCAACGACATCACCCTGGTTCCACAGGCGCCGCCACTGACCGAGGTGACGGGCGCGCTGACCTTCACGCAAAAGGGCATCGGCTTCAACAACCTGCGCGCACGCTTTGCGGGCGGTGAAATCCGCCCGACCGGCGGCACTGCGCCCGACGGCACCATCCGCATCCAGGTAACGGGCACGGCCTCGGCGCAGGGCTTGCGTGAGACGGCTCCGGAGGGTAGCCCGGTCGCCGCAATTGCCCGCACGCTGGAGGGCAGCGCGCCATACAGCGCCACGGTCAGCGTCCGGCAGCATCGGCCCGCCATCCAGGTGCAGTCGGACCTCACGCCGATGGCCGTGCGCTTGCCGGCCCCGCTCAACAAGGCGGCCGGGCAGCCCCTGCCGGTACGTTTCGAAATGCAGCCGCTGGCAGCCAACAACGCCGTCGACGAGATCACGCTGCAGATCGGCAACATCGCCAGCGCCCGCTATGAGCAACGCAGTAGCGGCGATGGCGTCGAGGTGCTGCGCGGCGGCATCGGTGTGCGGCAACCGGTGCCGGAGCCGCCTGAAGGGGTCCAGGCCAATCTCGCGCTGGACCAATTGGACATCGACGCCTGGCGCCAGGTGTTTGCCGCGACCACACCCGCCAGGACCGCCGGCCAGAACGCATCCGAGAACGCTGCCGGCAATGCCGCTGGCAGCCGCAATCCTTATCTGCCCAACCGGCTGAGCGCGCGCACGCAAACGCTGCGCATGCTGGGCCGAGACTTCAACGCGGTGCGCGTCGATGCCACGCGTGACGGCGCCAATTGGCAATCGACGGTGGAGTCGCGTGAGATTGCGGGCACCGCCCGCTGGCACGCCGAAAGCGCCGCCGTGCCCTTCGGCGAACTCACCATGCGGCTGTCACGCATGAGCATCCCCGATGCCCAGGAAGAAACCGCGCTCACCGAATCGCTGGCGCGCAGCTCGCAGGAAATTCCGTCGCTCGACCTCATTGCAGACAAGTTCGACCTGCGCGGCAAGGCGCTTGGCAAGCTGGAAATCAAGGCCCGCAGCCAGGTGACAGAGGGCGCACCGGTCTGGACGCTGGACATGCTCAGGATCGAGCAGCCAGCGGCCACGCTCGCCGCACACGGCACGTGGCGCATCCCACGCCGCCTGGGCAACGGGGATGACCCTGAGCGCCGGACCCTGCTCGATTTCCACCTGGATCTGCGCGACTCCGGCGACCTGCTGCAGAACATGGGCTTCGCCAAGGTGATCGACGGCGCCAAGGGCAAGCTCGAAGGTCGGGTCGTCTGGCGCGGCTCGCCGATGTCGATCGACTACCCCACGCTGAACGGCCGCATGACGCTGGACCTGGAGCGCGGCCAGTTCCTGCCCGTCGATCCGGGGCTGGCCAAACTGGCGGGCGTGCTGAGCCTGCAGGGCCTGCTGCACTTCGCCACCGATCTGCGCGGCGCAACCGGACGTGGCACGCCATTCGACAGCGTGAAAGCTACCGGCACCATCGCCAACGGTATCGCGCGCACGGACGACTTCTCCGTCAGGGGCCCGCAGTTCCAGGTGGCCATGCAGGGGTCGGCCAACATTCTGGACGAGACGCAGGACCTGCAGGTGAGGGTCACGCCCAAGGTCGACGCGACGTCCGCCTCGCTGGCCGCGGCATTCATCAATCCGGCGATCGGGCTGGGCACCCTGGCGGCGCAATTGATCCTGGGCGAGCAGATGTCGAAGGCCTTCGCCACCCAGTACCACATCACCGGCGGTTGGGCGGATCCCAAGATCGAGAAAGTCGCGTCCGACGGTAGTTCGGGCAGCCCATCGCAAACCTCGGCAAAATAGGCGTCATGACTTCCACCACTGCGACCACGTTGACGCACGCTCACGCGGCATCCGGCTCGGATGCGCCTTTCGAGGCACCTTTCCGGGTTGCGGCCATCCAGACCGTCACGGGCATCGACGTAGACACCAACCTGGCGCGCGCCGAGGCGCTGCTTGCGGAAGCCGCCGCACAGGGCGCGCAGTTGGCCCTGCTTCCCGAATACTTCTGCATGATGGGCCGCAAGGACAGCGACAAGGTCGCCATCCGCGAGGAAGACCAGAACGGGCCCATCCAGACATTCCTGGCCGATGCCGCGCGCCGTCACAAGCTGTGGCTCGTCGGTGGCACGCTGCCGCTGTGGTGCGAGGACGCGCAGCGCGTGCGCAACACGTCGCTTGCCTATAACCCTGACGGTCTGAGGGTCGCGCGCTATGACAAGATCCATCTGTTCAACTTCGTGCGCGGCGAAGAACGCTATGACGAAGCCCGCACCATCGAGGCGGGCGACACGCCGGTCGCATTTGATGCGCCATGCGGACGCGTCGGCATGTCGGTGTGTTACGACCTGCGCTTTCCGGAGCTGTACCGGGCCTTGGCAGCGCAAGGCAACCTCAACTTGATTCTGATGCCGGCAGCCTTTACCTACGTGACGGGCGCCGCGCACTGGGACATCCTGCTGCGTGCCCGCGCGGTGGAAAACCAGTGCTACGTGCTCGCCGCCGCACAGGGCGGGCACCACGAAAACGGCCGCCGTACCTGGGGCCACTCCATGCTGGTCGATCCGTGGGGCGAGATCATCGCCGCCGTCCCTGAGGGCGAAGGTATCGCCATCGGGGACATGGACCCGGCACGCCTTGCACAGGTGCGCCGCGACCTGCCGGCCCTGAAGCACCGTGTGATGTAGCCCAACCGAAGTCTTTTGCGAAAAGCGAGAACCACCATGAACGCAGGCGACATCGCCATCCAGAATCTGTCCATCGCGCGCCGCGTGCTGCTCGACCCGTATGGCCTCGATGAAGCGCACCTGCAGCGCGCGCTGGCCGACATCTTCACGCACCGCGTCGACTATGCCGACCTGTACTTCCAATACACCCGCAACGAGGCATGGAGCCTGGAAGAAGGCATCGTCAAGTCGGGCAGCTTCAGTATCGACCAGGGTGTGGGCGTGCGCGCCGTCTCGGGCGACCGCACCGCGTTTGCCTATTCCGACGACATCAGCCTGCCCGCGCTCATGCAGGCAGCCGGCGCCACGCGCACGATCGGCAAGGCCGGCGCCGGCCGCGTCAAGGTGGCCAGCAGCCTGCGCAGCCAGGTAGACAGCCGCGCCCTGTATGCGCCAAGCGACCCGCTCGACTCGATGA
>JAGWNU010000259.1 GCA_028871175.1 Burkholderiaceae bacterium
AGATCTACGGGGTGTTCATCTTCATCCTGTTTGCGGTGCTGGCACTGTTCATCTTTTTCGACATGCTTGGCGAGCTGGGCTCGGTGGTTGGGCGCTACACCACGCTCGTCGCGTTCTTCCACGTGATGCTGCAGGCGCCGACGCGTGTGTACGAAGTGATTCCGGTAGCGGCACTCATCAGCGCCATCTATGTGTTCTCGCAGATGGCGAGCCAGTCGGAGTTCACGATCTTTCGCGTGGCCGGGCTCGATACGCGCCGTGCGCTGCTGTCGCTGTTCAAGATTGCGCTGCCGCTGGCGCTCGTCACGTACATCTTCGGTGAATTCATCGGGCCGAAAGCAGAAGAGTACGCCCAGAAGGTGCGACTGGAAGCGCTGGGCGCCACCGTGTCGGCCGGGTTCCGCTCGGGCGTGTGGGTGAAGGATCGCGGTCCTGCTGCGCCTGACGGCTCGGGCGGCGAGGTCACCCGCTTCGTCAACGTGGGAAGCCTCCAGCCGGACCAGTCCATCAAGGGCCTGCGCATCTACGAATTTGATTCGGATTACCGCCTGAGCTCCATTCGCGTGGCCCAGCAGGCCCGCTACCAGGGCCATCAGAACTGGCAACTGAGCGATGTCACGGAAACGCGCTTCGTTGAATTCCCGCGCAAGCCTGGCGCGACCACGCCGCAGGACACCGTGCAGGCCGTGCCGGGCGCACCCGACGCGCTCGCGCCGGACTTCCGTGGCGAGCAGGTCAAGCTGCCGCAACAGGAGATGCGCTCGGAGCTGACACCGCAGATCCTGTCGGTGCTGATGGTCACGCCCGACCGCATGGCCACGCTGGATCTGTTCCAGTACATCCGTCACCTGCGCGACAACAAGCAGGACACGCAGCGCTACGAGATCGCGCTGTGGAAGAAGATCGTCTACCCCTTCACGGTGCTGGTGATGATGGCCCTGGCGCTGCCTTTCGCCTATCTGCACGCGCGCGCCGGCGCGGTCGGCTTGAAGGTGTTCGGCGGCATCATGCTCGGCCTGTCGTTCCAGCTGGTGAACAACCTGTTCTCGCACGTCGGCCTGCTGAATACGTGGCCGGCCATCTTCACGGCCATCGTGCCGGGCGCTCTGTACCTGGCGCTCGCACTGGTGAGCCTGCGCTGGGTGGAGCGTCACTGATGGCAGCGCGCGCCCTCATCCTCTTTGCGCACGGTGCGCGCGACGCCCGCTGGCGCGAGCCGTTTGACCGCCTGCGCACGCGCCTGGCCGCCCAGCAGCCCGCGGTGGATGTCCGGCTCGCGTTTCTTGAATTGATGACGCCGGACCTGCCGAGCACCATCGATGAGCTGGCCGCCGCGGGCACGCAACGCGTCACCATCGTGCCGGTGTTCTTTGGTCAGGGCGGCCACTTGCGGCGCGACCTCCCGGCGCTCGTCGCGCAATGCGTGCAGGCCCACCCGACCCTCTCCATCCATTGCGCTGACGCCGTCGGCGAAGATGACGGCGTGCTCGACGCCATCGCCGGCTATTGCGCACGACAGCTCGGCTAGCCCCCCCTACTGCGGTTCCAGCGTGCGCTGAAAGCGCCCGTGCACGTTGTTCTCGACATGGAACCCGTGCGTATCGAACTCCACCAGTTCCAGCGTCAGGCCGAGATAGCGTCGCGCAAACACACCCGCCAGATGCTCGCGCATGGCTGCGAACATATCGGCGCAGACGGGCCCCGTGACCGCTTTGGGCCGACCAGTCCTGATCCTGAACGTCACGTGAATGAAGGCGTCGTCCGCCGCGCCATCCGCCATGCGGTATTGATCCAGCCGCAGCGCGCGCGTGCGGATGCCGCCCGTGGCAAACACATCGGCATGGCGGATCAGGACATCGTTGAGCGCGCGCATCGGCTCCGGAATGCGCGCCTCGGCTTCGACATTGGCGGTGTATTCGATGATCACGTGCGGCATGGCAGGCACCCGAAAGGAACGTTAGGTCAATCACGCGCCACCACGGCTTCCGCGCACAATGCCGATTCGAGCGCGTCCACTACGCGCCCCAGCCGGCCGAGCGACGGCGCCCGCTGCACGCACACATTCCACAGCGCAGGCGCCGCTGCCAGCTTGTGCGCCGATAGTGAACCCTCATCAAGCTGCGCGCCGATGAGGCGCAACGGCGCGAAGCCCAATCCAAAGCCCTCCGCCACCAGCGCGTGCTGCAATGGCACCGACTGCACCTCGGCAGCCACGTTGGGCGTCACCCGGTCAGCCTCGTAGCGGCCCAGCAACCACGCGCGCATCTCGCAGCCGGCCGGGTTCAGCACCCAGGCCTCGTCCCGGACCTGCGCCATTGATAACGCGCGTGGCAGCCTGCGGGACGGCGCGGCAATCAGGCTGACCGGCTCGGCGCCGATCACGCGGATACCTTCACCGGCATGGCGGCCATGGGCGCGGGACGGCGCGAGCCACAGGGCTGCGTCAAGTTCGGCGCGCTGGAGGCGCTCGCGCAAGACGCCGCCCCACTCGCAGCTCAGGCGAAACGACACCGCGGGATAGCGCTCCCGCAGGCCAGACAGTACGCGCGCGAATCGCACATCGCCCACGGCGTGGCTCACGCCCACACGCAACACACCTTCCGGTTCACCCGTAGCGCGCTCGCTGAAAGCGTTGCGGGTGGGCGGGCAGATCCACTTGGTCGGCTATCTGGCCGGGCGCGAGGGTGGCGTGAATCCGCTGGAGATTTTCGCGCGCAAGGCGGTGATCCGGCCGGCGTCGGTCGGATCGCGCGCGTCATTCGAGGCGATGAACCGGGCGCTGGCGCTGCACGGCTTGCACCCGATCGTCGATCAGGTACGGCCGTGGCAGGAAGCGCGGGAGGCGTTCCGGGCGATGGAAGTCGGAACGGTGTTCGGGAAGGTGGCGCTGGCGTTCTGAGCGTCGCTCAGGCGGCCAGGATGTGCGGCTCGCTGACGAGGACTTCCGGCGCGGATGCCGTGGCCCGCGCGGCAAACGCGTCGCCGATCATCAGCAAGCTCGGATGCTCAGGGTTGATCCACTGCGCAGCGGCGCCATCGGCCATTTGCCGCAGCGTGAAACAGGCCGAGCGCTGCTCGGGCGTGGTTGCAGCCTCGACCACCCAGGCAGGCGTCGACGGTGCGCGGCCACGGGCGATCAGGTCTGCAGCGATGGAAGCGGCTTGATCGCGGCCCATGTAGTAGACGAGCGAATCGGCCTGCGTCGCGGGTTCCGGCACGACGCCTTCGGGTTGCGGCGTATCCGGATCGGCCGCCTTGGCTTGCGTAACGAACGCCACGCTGCGGGCGACGCCGCGCTTGGTTAGCGGCTGGCGGATGGCGGACGCGGCTGCCAGCGCAGCGGTAATGCCCGGCACGACTTCGTAGTCGATGCCGGCCTGCTCGAGCGCCTGCAGTTCCTCGTCAGCACGGCCAAACAGCATCGGATCGCCGCCCTTCAGACGCACGACGCGCTGGTACTTGGTGGCCAGATCGACGAGTTGGCGATTGATGAAGCGCTGCGCGGTCGAACGCTTGCCGCAGCGCTTGCCGACCGCAATCAGCACCGCCTGCGGGCAGTACTGGAAGACCTCGGGCGAGACCAGTGCGTCATGCAGCACGACCTCGGCTTCGCCCAACAATCGTGCACCGCGCACCGTGATGAGGTCCGCCGCGCCGGGGCCGGCACCAATCAGGCTCACGTGGCCGAGTGTTTTGGGGGTCTTCGCTTCCATTGCCTAGATTCCTTTGCTTTTTCCTGCGGGGCGCATTACCGCGCCCCATCCACATCAGGAAAATGCACGGATCATGCCAGCCGCCACCGTATGGTGTGTCGATTCGTCCACCAGGATGAACGCGCCGGTCGCCGGGTTATCACCGTACGCGTCGCACACGATCGGCTTCTGCAGGCTGATATTGACCGTACCGATATCGTTGAGCGCGATCTGCTTGCGGCCGGTTTCGTGCGACAGCGTATGCACGTCGAGCACGCGCTCCACATCCGACACGCGTGCAAACACGGTGGCCGTGGTGTGCTTGAGCACGTATTTGCGGGCCGGGTTCAGTTCGTGTTCGTCGAACCAGCACAGGTCGGCATGCAGTTTCTTGGCTGCGTTGGCGGCAGTGGTCGGGGCAGCGACGATGGTGTCGCCGCGCGAGATGTCCACGTCGTCCGCCAGGCGTACGGTGATGGTCTCGCCGGGGCCGGCGGATTCAGCCGCGCCATTGGGCGTCAGCACTTCAGCCACCGTGGTTTCACGGTTGGCAGGCAGCACGCGCACGGCTTGGCCGACGCGCACGGTGCCGGCTTCCACACGGCCCATGTAGCCGCGGAAGTCATCGGCCTGCGCACCATCCTGGCGCGCCACCAGCTGCACCGGGAAGCGCAGCGCATCGTCGCCCGCCGGAGCGGTCTCTTCCACCTTCAGGTCTTCGAGCAGCGCCAGCAGCGGCTCGCCCTGATACCACGGCATGGCTTCCGATGCGTGCACGATGTTGTCGCCGCGCAGCGCCGACACCGGCACATAACGGACGTCGCGCAGGCCCAGTTGCGTGGCCAATGCATCGTAGGCGGTACGGATTTCGTTGAAGCGCGTTTCGCTGTAGTCGACCAGATCCATCTTGTTGATGGCCACGATCACATGTTGCAGCTCCAGCAGCTTCACGATGGCCGAATGGCGCTTGGTCTGGGCCAGCAGCTCCGTCTTGCCATCGACGGTCGTCACACGCGTGGCATCGATCAGGATGATGGCAGCGTGCGCGGTCGAGGCGCCGGTCACCATGTTGCGGGTGTACTGTTCGTGGCCCGGCGTGTCGGCAATGATGAACTTGCGACGCGCAGTCGAGAAATAGCGGTACGCCACGTCGATCGTGATGCCCTGCTCGCGCTCGGCTTCCAGGCCGTCGGTCAGCAGCGAGAAGTCGATCTGCTCGCCGGCAGTGCGCTTGTTCTTGGCGTTGGCCAGCGCTTGCAGCTGGTCGGTCAGCACGGCCTTGCTGTCGTACAGCAGGCGGCCGATCAGCGTGCTCTTGCCGTCGTCGACGCTGCCTGCCGTGATGAA
>JAGWNU010000260.1 GCA_028871175.1 Burkholderiaceae bacterium
TCGTTTGACGAGCAGGCATGCACGCTGCGGATTGCCGCGCCCAACCGGTTCAAGCTCGACTGGGTCAAGAGCCAGTTCTCGGGCCGTATCCAGTCGCTTGCGTGCGACTACTGGGAGGCGACGGTCGACGTCCAGTTCGTGCTCGACCCGGCCGCCGGCCAGCGCCAGGCGGCCCTTCAGCCGGCACTGGCGCCGGTGCCGATGCAGCCCCTGGCGGCGCAATCGATTCAATCCCTGCAGGCAATGTCCGGTGCCAACGGCGTCGCGCAGCCCAGGCACGACGGCGCCCCCGTGCGCCCGACCCCCGCGATGTACCGCGAAACGCCGCTGGCTGCCGCGAGCCATGCCGTGGCCGACATCGATGTCCCCGTGATGGACGCTGCCGAGGCGAGCGCCCAGTCGTACCGCATGCCGCCGCCCGTGCCGGCCGTTGCGTCCAACCTCGGGTTGGCCACGCCGCCGCAGGTGCCGGTAGACGATACCGTGCATGAGCGGTCGCGCCTGAACCCGATCCTCACGTTCGACAACTTCGTCACCGGTAAGGCGAACCAGTTGGCGCGCGCTGCGGCCATCCAGGTCGCCAACAACCCGGGCAAGTCGTACAACCCGCTGTACCTGTACGGCGGCGTGGGCCTGGGCAAGACGCACTTGATCCATGCCATCGGCAACTTCATGCTGATGGAGAACCCGCGCGCGCGCATTCGCTACATTCACGCAGAACAGTACGTTTCCGACGTAGTGAAGGCTTACCAGCGCAAGGCGTTTGACGATTTCAAGCGCTACTACCACTCGCTCGATCTGCTGCTGATCGACGATATTCAGTTCTTCTCGGGCAAGAACCGCACGCAGGAAGAGTTCTTCTATGCGTTCGAGGCGCTGATCGCCAACCGCGCGCAGGTCATCATCACCAGCGACACGTATCCGAAAGAGATCACCGGCATCGACGACCGCCTGATCTCGCGCTTCGACTCCGGCCTGACCGTGGCCATCGAGCCGCCCGAGCTGGAGATGCGCGTCGCGATTCTGATGAAGAAGGCGCAGGCCGAGAATGTGATCGTGCCGGAAGAAGTGGCCTTCTTCGTGGCCAAACACCTGCGCTCGAACGTGCGCGAGCTGGAAGGCGCGCTGCGCAAGATCCTGGCGTACTCGAACTTCCACGGCAAAGAGATCACGATCGAGGTCACGCGCGAGGCCCTGAAAGACCTGCTGACCGTGCAGAACCGCCAGATCTCGGTGGAAAACATCCAGAAGACCTGCGCGGATTTCTACAACATCAAGGTCGCGGACATGTATTCCAAGAAGCGGCCGGCCAACATCGCGCGCCCGCGCCAGATCGCCATGTATCTGGCCAAGGAGCTGACGCAGAAGAGCTTGCCCGAGATCGGCGAATTGTTCGGCGGACGCGACCACACCACGGTGCTGCACGCCGTGCGCAAGATCGCCGACGAGCGCAGCAAGGACGCCCAGCTCAACCACGAGTTGCACGTGCTGGAGCAAACGCTCAAAGGCTGACCGCGCGATGGTCAGCAGAGCGCATGGCAACGCCATTCGCCCTGAATCAAGCCTCGACAAACGCCCGCTCGAATGCGGGCGTCTTTTCATGCACAATAGCTGTATTTGCCGCGCGCGCGACGCTATCCAGCGCCCCCTTCTTTGCGGTATAATTTGTGATTAACCCCTTGATTTACAAGAAGTTTGGGGTTAATCGCGAATGCTCCTGCAGGCACCTGCCTTGAGGGGCGCGCGCGGTGTCACCTCAAACTGCAAGGAACGCCTTCATGCAATTGGTCAAAACCTCGCGAGACAACCTGCTGCGTCCGCTGCAAATCGTGAGCGGCATCGTGGAACGCCGACACACGCTGCCCATCCTGGCCAATCTGCTGATCCGCAAGACCGGTGAACGGGTCTCCTTCCTGTCCACCGACATCGAAATCCAGATCACCACGCACGCCGATTGCGGCGCCGGCGCCGGCGACATTGCCACCACCGTGGCCGCCCGCAAGCTGGTCGACATCCTGCGTGCGATGCCCGACGGCGAAGTCGCCCTCACGCTCAACGACAAGCGCATGACGGTGCAGTCCGGCAAGAGCCGCTTTGCCCTGCAGACGCTGGCCGCTGAAGAATTCCCGACCGTCGCCGAGGCAACCGATTTCGGTGCCCGCATCACCCTGCCGCAGAAGACGCTCAAGCACCTGCTGGCGATGGTGCACTTCGCGATGGCCCAGCAGGACATCCGCTACTACCTCAACGGCATGCTGCTGGTGGTGGACGGCAAGCATGTCATGGCCGTCGCCACCGATGGCCACCGCCTGGCCTACTGCGGCGTCGAAACCGGCGAGCAACCGGCAGGCGCCGGCGGCCGCCACGAAGTCATCATCCCGCGCAAGACCATTCTCGAGCTGCAACGCCTGCTGGAAGACGTGGACGATCCTGTCTCGGTGCAACTGGCCTCGAACCAGGTCAAGTTCACCTTCGGCAACATCGAGCTGATCTCCAAGCTGGTCGAAGGCAAGTTCCCCGATTTCCAGCGCGTCATCCCGAAGGGTTACCGCAACAGCTTCACGATCGACCGAGCCTTCCTGCAGCAGGCGCTGCAACGCACGGCCATCCTGACCACCGACAAGTTCAAGGGCGTGCGCTGCATGCTCGACACCAACGTCCTGAAGATCAGCTCCACCAACGCTGACCAGGAAGAAGCGCAGGAAGAACTCGAAATCGACTACCAGGGCGATGCGCTGGATATCGGCTTCAACGTCACCTACCTGCTGGACGTGCTGGCCAACCTCAAGGCCGAAAAGGTGCAGGTGAGCCTGGGCGACTCCAACTCGAGCGCGCTCATCACCCTGCCCGACGACGACACCTTCAAGTACGTCGTCATGCCGATGCGCATTTGACGAGGCTGTTTCAGCAAGCCGCGCGAACAACCATCGAAAGCAAGACGAGGGGCTGGATCGGAAAGATCCGCCCCTTCGCCGTTTTTAAGCAACCCCGCTATGTGCGCCGAGATCACCCTCTTCGTGCCCGTGGCAGCGAGCAGAACGACATGACCGAACAGCAGAAACCGCAATCCGCACCCAACGACGGCAGCAGCTACGGCGCCGCCTCGATCCAGATCCTGGAAGGCCTGGAGGCGGTACGCAAGCGGCCGGGCATGTACATCGGCGACACCTCCGACGGCACCGGCCTGCATCACCTCGTGTTCGAGGTGCTGGACAACTCCATCGACGAAGCGCTCGCCGGGCATTGCACCGAGATCCTCGTCACCATCCACACCGACAACTCCATCTCGGTGGTCGACAACGGCCGCGGCATCCCGACCGGCATCAAGTTTGACGACAAGCACGAGCCCAAGCGCAGTGCCGCAGAAATCGTCATGACCGAGCTGCACGCCGGCGGCAAGTTCGACCAGAACAGCTACAAGGTCTCGGGCGGCCTGCACGGCGTGGGCGTGTCCTGCGTGAACGGCCTGTCGAAGTGGCTCAAGCTCACGGTGCGCCGTGACGGCAAGGTCCACCACATGGACTTCGCACGCGGCATCCCGCAAAACCGCCTGCTCGACACCATGGAAGCCCCGGACGGCAAGATGGTGGAGGTGTCGCCGCTGCGCGTATCCGGCACCACCGACAAGCGCGGCACCGAAGTGCACTTCCTGGCCGACGAAGAGATCTTCACCAACGTCGAATACCACTACGAGATCCTCTCCAAGCGCATCCGCGAGCTCTCGTTCCTGAACAACGGCGTGCACATCAAGCTGTGCGACCAGCGCACCGGCAAGGAAGAAGACTTCGCCTTCTCGGGCGGCGTGAAGGGCTTCGTTGAATACATCAACAAGAACAAGAACGTCCTGCACCCCACCATCTTCGTGGCCAACGGCGAGAAAGACGGCGTGGGCGTTGAAGTGTCGATGCAATGGAACGACGGCTTCAACGAACAGGTGCTCTGCTTCACCAACAACATCCCGCAGCGCGACGGCGGCACGCACCTCACCGGCCTGCGCGCAGCCATGACGCGCGTCATCAACAAGTACATCGTCGACAACGAGATCGCCAAGAAGGCCAAGGTCGAAACCTCCGGCGACGACATGCGCGAAGGCCTGACCTGCGTGCTGTCCGTCAAGGTGCCCGAGCCCAAGTTCAGCTCGCAGACCAAGGACAAGCTCGTCTCGTCAGAAGTGCGCCTGCCTGTGGAAGAAGTCGTGGCCAAGGCCCTGACCGACTTCCTGCTCGAGACGCCTGTTGACGCCAAGATCATCTGCGGCAAGATCGTTGAAGCCGCCCGCGCGCGTGAAGCCGCCCGCAAGGCCCGCGAAATGACGCGCCGCAAGGGCGTGCTCGACGGCATGGGCCTGCCCGGCAAACTGGCCGACTGCCAGGAGAAAGACCCCGCGTTGTCAGAACTCTTCATCGTCGAGGGTGACTCCGCAGGTGGATCGGCCAAGCAAGGCCGCGACCGCAAGTTCCAGGCAATCCTGCCGCTCAAGGGCAAGATCCTGAACGTCGAGCGCGCCCGCTTTGACAAGATGCTGTCCAGCCAGGAAGTGCTCACGCTCATCACCGCCCTGGGCACCGGCATTGGCAAGGACGACTACAACCTCGACAAGCTGCGCTACCACCGCATCATCATCATGACCGATGCTGACGTGGACGGCTCGCACATCCGCACGCTGCTGCTCACGTTCTTCTACCGCCAGATGCCCGAGATCATCGAGCGCGGCCACGTGTACATCGCCCAGCCGCCGCTCTACAAGATCAAGCACGGCAAGGAAGAGCGCTACATCAAAGACGACGTCGAGATGGCCGCCTACCTCGTGCGCCAGGCCCTGGACACCGCCGTGCTCGTGCGTGCCGACGGCACCGAGATTGCCGGCGACGCCCTGGCCGAACTCGCCCGCCAGTACCAGCTCAGCCGCGGCGTGATCGAGCGCCTGTCTCGCGTGATTGACGCCGACGCCCTGCGCGCCATTGCCGAAGGCGTG
>JAGWNU010000261.1 GCA_028871175.1 Burkholderiaceae bacterium
GGTGCCCCCGAACTCATCAACCCGCCATCCAACCCGCCATTAATTCCTAGATTTGATCGTATCTGACAAGACAACCAAAGACAATGAAAAGACGCAAACCCAGTCTAGGAAAGGGTTTGCTTGGATGAACCTGGACAAGCCAAGACACTACGAAGGGGGACACCGCTTCCGCCAATAAACCCGGTCTCACCCTCGCCTTCGCTTGCTGACGCAAGCTCAGCGCACCTGGGCGCGCAGCGCTCGCATCCAAGTCAGATTGAACAGCATCAGCGCGACCAGTCCGCTGCCGCAGCACAACAAGGCAACACTCACGCCAAAGCGCTGCATCAGGGCACCGGCAAGTACGCCCGAGCTGGCGGGGACCACCTGCGAGATGATGGTGTACATGCTCAGCACCCTTCCGCGCACGGCGACGGCGGCTTCGGCCTGAATGCCGGCAACGATCAGAGACAGGCTCATTCCGCCGAGTACACCGACCGTGGCAAGCATGGCCAGCGCGGTGCCAGGCGCCCGTATGCCGCCCAGCGCCGCAAGAGCGACGCCAGCGCCGAGCGTTCCCGCAAAGATGGCCGCTCCGTGATGCACACGGGAAGCCAGCACCATGGCCAACACGCCTCCGCCGATCAGTGACAGCGCAAGGCTGCCGAGCAGCAGCCCGCGTTGCAAGTCCGCGAGGCCGAGCTGCTCCACTGCCAGTCTTGGCAGCAGCACTTGCATCGGTCCCATGGCCAGATAGCCCGCCATGGCAACCAGCATCAGTTGCATCAGCAACGGCTGGGCCCATACCGCGCGCAGACCTTCCCGCACGTCGGCGGCCATCGCTTGGCGCGATGCGCTACCCGCTTGGGTCCGGACGGGCAGGAGCAGCACGGAGGCGACAATCACCAGACCGAGGATGCCCCACACCACGGACGGCCAGCCGCCCAGACGGCGCAGCATCGCGATCATCAGCGGCCCCAGGCCAAAGCCCAGCATCACGAAAACGTTGAAGAGGACGGACATCTTCTTGAGCCGCTCGGCTGGCACGATCTGCGCGAGTGCTGCCATCCGTGCAGGGGACGCAAAACTCCACGCCACACCCGCGAGCCCAGCGGCGAGCAGCAGCGTAGCGGTGCGCTCGTGCGGTGCCCGTAGGACGGTCCAACCCAATGCAAGCGCGGCAAGACCGAAGATGGCCTGCGCACCCTGGATGACGCGCCCCGGCGCCAGCCGGTCACACAACACGCCGGCAAACCAGCCGAGGACCAGAGGTGGCCCGAAGCACAGGCCCAGCCCGAGCCCGGATAACCAGGCAGAGCCAAGCATGTCCTGCGCAAACAGGATCACGCTGTAATTGACCATGTGCCCGGCTGTGAAAGCGCACAGGCACGAAGCGAGGAAGCAGGCTTGCCGATGCATCTTATCGTGGCTGGAGGTGAATCAGGGTTGGCTGGGCATCTTCGACATGCCAACTCGGAAAGCTGGACGTTGACGTGTAGACACTGCCGTCGGGGGCAATCTCCACATCCCGCGTAAAGGCCACGCGCTTGGGCAACGGATACTGGACCCACTTGCCCGTGGCGATGGTGAGCGCATAGAGCGAATCAGACTGATCGCCGTTGACCCACACGACCCCGCGGGCCTTGTCCACGTTCAGTGCGTATGGCGTGTCGCTGCCCTTGGGCAGCACAGGCAGGTCGTAGCGCGTGAACTTTCCGTTTGCCGGGTCGTAGCTCGCGATGGCAGATTCCGGAAACGCGGTGATCCAGAGTCGGCCATCGGCATCCGTGCGCAGGCGGCGCGGACCCTTGAACGGCGTGGGGATCATCGTGATGCGGTCGGTGCGCGGGTCAATCACGCCGATCTCGTTTGTATGCAGCCGCGCGAACCACACTCGGCCATCGGGTGTGATGTCGATGCCATAGGGCAGTGGTACGCCGGTATTGTCCCGGTCGACCTTGAGCCAGTTCGCGAGTGGAACGCCATGATCCATCAGCCAGTAGAGCTGGCGGATGAAGTGCGTCGTGAACTTTTCGCCCAGGCTGCGCGTGGGAAGGTCATAAAGCTTGAACTTGCCGGTTGCGCGGTCGAGCATCCCGACCTGGTTCGAGAGCGCGAGCGTGAACCATACGCGGTCCTGCGCATCCACGCGAATGGTGTGCGGATAGAACCCGCCACCGATTTCGTGCAATTGAAACTTGCCGGTGTGCGGATCGAATTCGACCAGCCGCTGCTGCGCCGATGGCGTGATGAAGATGTGGCCGTCCTTTTGGGACTCGGCCAGGGAGTGCGCGTTGGACGTCGAATCGTGCCGCGGGAAATCCCGCAAGCGTGCGCTCAGCAGACCGCCCGGCTTGTCGCCCGGCAAATGCGGAATCTTGTAGACCGTCATGCGGCCGGTGTCGGGCTGAAGCGCCCAGAGCCGGTCCTGGATGTTGTCCGCGACATAGAGCACGCCGTCGCGGGCGAGCAATACGTCGTGGGTCTGCGACATGGCGTCGCCGACGGGCCATTCCGTGATGCGCGCGGTGGCCAGCTCCGTTTGCCAGGGCGCTGTCTGCGCGACACGCTCGGGATGCTCGCGCAGCGTCTGCCAATTCTTGGCAAGCAGCGACGGCAGGATCTTCTGGTCTTCCGTCGACAGCCGCGACCCATAGCGCATCATGCGCTGGATGGTGTGGGTCCATTCCGTTTCCGAACGCTCGCGGCGCACGAATGCGTTGCCCTGCTGATGGCAGAACGTGCATTGCGTCTGGTAGCGCAGCTTCAGGCTGGGATCGCCAAGATCGAGCGAGCCGAGCCATGCATTGGCCGGCCGCGCCTCGGCAAGCCTTGCGGGGTCGGTTTCGCGCTGGATCTTCAGCACCGAGCCCGAGCTGGCCAGCGGCAGGGTCAGCTCCTGGTACCCCGGTTTGCGCAGGCGCACCTGCTGCGGAAAGTCGGGCGTGTCGTCGGGGAGCGTGGCGCGTCCTTGTGCATCGGTGAAGACGGTTGTCTCCTTCCAGGCCTCGAAGGGCTGTCCCGAAGGCGGGTAGCCGCCGTCACTATTCGGCAATCCCGGCGACTTGACGGGAAAGACGCGCAGCATGACGGTCGGCACGGGCACACCGGCAGCGTCCACCACCTGCACCTGGGCAGCCGAGGCGGCCCGCATTGCGCCAAGCAACAGGGCGCTTGGCAGAATCCATTTTGTTTGCATGATTGTCCTGCCTCCTTAACGGAATTCGTGGCCAACGCGACGGCGCATCAGGCCTTCGTACATTCGGGGCGCCAGGCGGCTGACGATATAGGCGACCTTTGCCGTGACACCAGGCAGCACCAAGCGCTTGCGGCCCACCGCTGCACGCACGATGCAAGCGGCGATCTCGTCGGGGCTGGCCACCGTTCCCGTCACGTCGCGCTTGCCGCCGACGGGCTTGCCGTCCCCTCCGAGCGCCGCCGCTTCAATCCCTGTCGAGATGAAGGACGGGCACACCAGCGTCACGGAGACGCCGCGGTCGCGCAGTTCGCTGCGCAGGCTGTCGAAAAAGCCATGCAGCGCGTGTTTGCTCGCGGCATAGGCCGAGCGGCCGATCAGCGGCGAAAACCCGGCGATGCTGCTGACGGCGACAATGCGGCCGCGTGTTGCCATCAGCGACGTCAGCGCTGCCTTCGTGCAATGCACCGCGCCGAAGTAGTTGACCTCCATGACTCGGTGCATGACCTCTGAACCTGTGTGCTCGAACAGGCTGCGCGCGGCGATGCCGGCATTGTTGATGAGCAGGTCGACATTGCCGAACAGCGCGACGACTTGCCCGAGGGTCTCTTCCACCCGATCGGCATCGGTGATATCGCAGGTAAAGGCTTGCGCGCGGCAGCCGTCAGCCCGCAATTCAGTGGCGATGGCTTCCGCCGCGGCGCCGTCGCGGTCGAGCAGGGCCACCTGGGCGCCCGCCCTCCCCAGCTGACGGCTCAACGCAGCGCCCAGTCCACCGCCCGCGCCGGTCACAACCGCGCAACGGCCCTGCCATGCCGCTACCTGCGCACGCCCATGGCGCGGGCGACTCGCCCACCACAGATCGAAGACTTCGGCCGACGTCTTGCGCGGCCGGTAGCCAAGTTCGGCCTTGAGCCGCTGGTTATCGAGCACCGGCCGATAACGAAGGAAGCGGACCTGTTCCGGACCATAGCGACTGACGCCCAGGCGATGGCCGATCGCCAATGCCAGTTGCAGCAGCCACGGCGGGACGACCAGGCAGGGCTTGCCCATGCGTGCGGCCAGCTCGCGCACACCCAGCGCGCCATCGCCGGCCACGTTGAAGATGCCCGCACGGCGACCTCGCAACGCGTGCAGGATGATGCCGACGACGTCCTGGTCCCAGATGAAGACGAAAGGACTGGCCGCACCGCGAAGCACCAGAATGCGCTTCTTCTCGAACAGCGCCGTGATCTGATTGTTGACGCGCTCGCCGAGGATGGTGCCCACGCGGAGTACGGTCTGCTTGAGGGCCGGGTGGCGTTCGCGGTATTCGGCGAGCATCTCCTCAACCAGCCGCTTGTGCCAGGCATACGCAAACTCTTGGTTGCCGCGGATGGGGTCGCTCTCGCGAAGCCACTCGGGGTTGTCTGCGTGGTAGCCATACGCCGCGCCGGACGACGAGATCAGGATCTGCTCCACGCCGGTGGCCACGCAGGCCTGCAGGAGGCGCTGCGTCCCGACGACATCGACCTCATACTCCAGCGCACGATCGCTGCCTTGGGGCGGCGTCACGATGGCCGCGAGATGCACCACTTGCTGGATTCGATGTGTGCGCAGCAGCGCTTCGAGGTCTGCATTCCGAATATCGCCCTGTGCGTAGATGACGCCCGGGAGTCGTTTGCCGGCGGCTGGCTCGCGAAGATCCATGCCGACGATCAGTCCGGACTGTCCGCTGTACTGTGCAGCCAGCGCCTCGACGACCTGATGTCCCAGGTAGCCATTGCTGCCGGTGACGAGAATGCGCGCAGAGTC
>JAGWNU010000262.1 GCA_028871175.1 Burkholderiaceae bacterium
GGCAAAGCGTATCGAAGGAAGCCTGGGCCGGCTGGCTCAAGCACCAGACGATGCTGATCAACGAAAACCGCCTGAACATGGCGGATTCGCGTGCCCGCCAGTACCTGCTCAAGCAGACCGAGAAGTATTTCTTCGGTGATGGCGCTGACGAGGCCGCAGGCTACGTCCCCCCGCCCTCGGCCTGACCGGGGCTAAAAAAGAAGAATGCCGTTCAGTTTGCGCTGAACGGCATTTTTTCTTGGCTGCGCCGCCATCCGGCAGCGCCATGCGCTTCAGAAATCCCGACGCTGCACGCCAGCCTCAGTGCCCAGCAGTAGAACATTGGCGCCGCGCTTGGCGAACAGCCCCACCGTCACCACGCCGGGCATGTCATTGATGACCGACTCGAGCCCCTTGGGATCGGCGATCTGCAGGCCGGAAACATCGAGAATCACATTGCCGTTGTCGGTCTTGTAGATCTGACCTTCCTTGGTCATGCGCAGGCGCGGCTGGCCACCCAGTGCCGCCAATTGGCGCGCCACGGCCGCACGGGCCATCGGCACGACCTCGACCGGCAGCGGGAATACGCCCATCGTCTCGACCAGCTTGCTGCCATCTGCGATGCAGACGAATTCCTTGGCAACGGAAGCCACGATCTTCTCGCGCGTGAGCGCGCCGCCGCCGCCCTTGATCATGGCGCCCGACGCATCGATTTCGTCAGCACCATCCACGTACACGGGAATCACGTCGACTTCGTTCAGGTCAAGTACCGCGAAGCCATGGCCTTGCAAGCGGCGCGTCGATGCCTCGGAACTGGACACGGCACCGGCGAAGCGCGCTTTGTGCGGCGCCACTGCATCGATGAAGAGATTGGCGGTCGAGCCCGTGCCGACGCCGAGCACCGCGCCCTCGGGCACATTGGCCAATACATAATCTGCGGCAGCCTGCGCCACCAGTGCCTTCAATGCATCCTGCGTCATGGCAAACACTCCCAAACCCGGTCCGAATCGGAAAGCCCAGTAGTGTACCGGATCAAGACAACGGCACGGCGCCGGCTGGTGCAGGCAGAAGCCCAGAGTACAATCGGCTCAACGTCCAACCCCCGACGCCTTGCCGGCTTTGCTTCTGCCAACATGAATCAGCTCGATCAACTCAAACAGTTCACCACCGTCGTCGCCGACACGGGTGATTTCCAGGCAATGCGCGCCTACGCGCCGCACGACGCAACCACCAACCCTTCGCTGATCCTGAAGGCCGTGCAGAAGGCTGAATACCGCCCGTTGCTTGAGCAAGCCGTGCGCGACGCCCGCAGCGGCAGCGTGGAAGACATCATCGACGCCGTGCTGGTCGCATTTGGCTGTGAGATTCTGTCGATCATCCCGGGCCGCGTGTCGACCGAGGTGGATGCACGTCTGTCGTTCGACACGGAAGCGACCGTCGCCAAGGCCAGGCACCTGATCTCGCTGTACGAAGCGCGCGGCATGGCACGCGAACGCGTGCTGATCAAGATCGCCTCGACCTGGGAAGGCATCCGGGCAGCAGATCAGCTCCGCGCCGAAGGCATTCGCTGCAATATGACGCTGCTGTTCTCGCTGACGCAGGCGGTGGCGTGTGCGGAAGCCGGCGTGCAGCTCATTTCGCCTTTCGTGGGACGCATCTACGACTGGTACAAGAAGGATGCCGGTGCCGAATGGGATCCTGTGGCGCAAGGCGGCGCGAACGACCCGGGCGTACAGTCCGTCGTGCGCATCTACAACTACTACAAGAAATTCGATTACCCGACCGAAGTCATGGGTGCGAGCTTCCGCAACACCTCGCAGATCATCGAACTGGCGGGCTGCGATCTGCTGACGATCAGCCCGGACCTGCTCGCGCAGTTGCAGGCGACCGACTCGCCTGCCGAGCGCAAGCTCTCCCCGGACAGCGCGAATGCGGCCAACATCGTGCGCCTGCCCGCCGACGAGAAATCGTTCCGCTGGCACATGAACGCCGACGCCATGGCCACCGAAAAACTGGCGGAAGGGCTGCGCCTGTTTGCGGCGGATACGGTGAAACTGGAAGCGTTGATTCAGCCGCTGCTCGCGGCCGCGTAATGAAGGTTCAAGCCAGCATGGCGGGAAGGCACGTGCCCGCCGGCTGGTGGATGACCAGGTCGGCCGTTGCATCCAGCGCGCTCGCCTCGGGATTCACAACGATCACCCTCGCGCCATGGTCTTTGGCCAGGCCCGGCAGACCGGCTGCCGGATAGACCAGGCCGGACGTCCCCACCACCAGGCACACGTCGCACGAACTGGCTGCCTCTTCGGCGCGGTAATTGGCGACCAGCGGCAGCGGCTCACCAAACCACACGACACCTGGGCGCAGCATGGCGCCGCACGTGGCGCAACGTGGTGGTCGACCCGTTTGCGCCGTGGCGATATCGCACTTGCCGCATCCGCCCAGCCACTTGTTGGCGAACAGGTTGCCATGCAGCTCGATCACGCCTTCGCTGCCGGCACGCTGGTGGAGGCCATCGACGTTCTGCGTCACCAGCGTCACCGTCTTGCGCCTGGCCAGGTCGGCAATCGCGAGATGCGCGGGATTAGGCTGGACCTGCAGCACGCGTTCGCGGCGCTGCTGGTACCAGTCCCACACCATGCGTGGATGCTTCCGGTATGCAGCCTCGGTCGCCATGTCTTCCGGGTTGAACCGCGCCCACAGACCCGTGAGTGCGTCGCGAAAGGTCGGCACACCGGATTCAGCCGACACGCCGGCCCCCGTCAGCACCATCACACGTTCCGCCGCTTTGACCCACGCCTGGGCCTGCACCAACGCGGCCGCGTCGGATCTGGCCGCCGGTCCGGCGTCCATCACTTCTTCGCGGGTGCTACCGCGCGCTGGCGCACGGCTTCAAACAAACACACGCCGCTGGCGACCGACACATTCAGGCTTTCCACGCTGCCCGCCATCGGGATGCGGACCAGCGTGTCGCATGTCTCGCGGGTGAGGCGTCGCATGCCCTCCCCCTCCGCCCCCATCACGATGGCAATCGGGCCCTTGAAGTCGGCTTGATAGAGATCCTGCTCGGCTTCGTCAGCCGTGCCGATCACCCATACGCCACGTTCCTGCAGTTCACGCAGCGTGCGCGCGAGGTTCGTCACAGTGATGTAGGGAACGGTTTCGGCGGCGCCGCTGGCAACCTTTGCCACCGTCGCGTTGATGCCGACGCTGCGATCCTTCGGTGCAATCACGGCGTGTGCGCCAGCCGCATCGGCCACGCGCAGGCAAGCGCCAAGATTATGCGGATCGGTCACACCATCGAGCACCAGCAGCAACGGCGTGCCCTGAATGCCGTCAAGCAGCTCGTCGAGATTGAGTGCCAGCGAAAGCGATTCCGCTTTGGCCACCACGCCCTGGTGGCGGTCGGTGCCGGCAATGCCGCGCAGCCGGTCATTGTCAGCGGGAATGAGGCGCACGCCCGCTGCTTCCGCGGCTTTCAGGAAATCCTGCATGCGGCGGTCGCGGCGGTTGGCTTCGAAGTAGATTTCGTCGATCGACCGCGCGTCATGACGCAGTCTGGCGGTGACGGCGTGAAAGCCGATGAGGAGCTTGGATTTGGACATGGCGCGATTGTACCTGTCTGCCCTCGCTCCCCGGCTGTTTTAGCGCCCCTTGGACTTCCGGGCCGCCTTGCTTGCCGTCTTGCGCGGCGCGGCGGGCTTCGCACCCTTCGGTTTGGTCACGCGCGCGGGCTGCTTTTTGCGAGCGGGCTTAGCGTGCGCATGGCCGGGTGGCACAGCACGCGAACCCGGCTCGAACACCGGCTGCTCTTCGAAGACGCGGTCGAGCGTCTCGTCGAATGACTCCTCCGGCTTGGCCGTACCGCCCAGCAGTGCCGCCAACTGGCGCGGCTTCTTGCGCCCGACCGGCGGCGCGGGCGTGGCCACGGTCGGTTGACGCCCGGCCACCGCTTCGGGTGCCCCAGCCACCTTGGCCGGACGCAGCGCCTTTACCGAGGGCTCCTGAATCAGGCGGAAATCCATCTTCCGCGCATCCAGGTCGACTCGCAGCAGCTGCACGCGCACGCGATCGGTCAAGCGGTAACGGATGCCGGTCCGCTCGCCCCGCAGCTCGTTACGGGCTTCTTCGTACTGGAAGTAATCGCTGCCGAGCTCGGTCACGTGCACCAGGCCCTCCACATACAGCTCGTCGAGCTGCACGAAGATGCCGAATGACGTGACGGCACTCACCGTGCCTGAAAACTCGTTGCCCAGCTTGTCGCGCATGAAGTAGCACTTGAGCCAGGCTTCGACATCACGCGACGCCTCGTCCGCACGGCGCTCATTGGCTGAGCAATGCGTGCCGAGTTCATGCCAGATCGCCTCAGCCTTGGCCTTGTTGACGATGCTTGCCGGCACGCCCTTTTCCGCTTCAGCCTGAAGGCGGCGCGCCTTCGGCGACAGCGCGCTGTTCAGCTGGACGCCCGCCCCCAGGGATGGCACATACCGCGTGCGCTGCAGGATCGCCTTGATGGACCGATGTACCAGCAAGTCCGGATAGCGGCGGATCGGGCTCGTGAAGTGCGCATACGCCGGATAGGCCAAGCCAAAATGGCCGATGTTGTCGGGGCTGTACACCGCCTGCTGCATCGAGCGCAATAGCATGGTCTGGAGCATGGGCGCGTCGGGGCGCGCCGCGACCTTCTCCATCAGCTCGGCATAATCGGCGGCCTGCGGTTTGTCGCCTCCGCCCAGCGTGAGGCCATTCGTCTTCAGGAAGGCACGCAGGGCCTGGAGCTTTTCCTCGGTCGGGCCGGCGTGCACGCGATAGAGCGCCGAGTGCTTGTAGCGCTCCAGCATCTCTGCTGCGCAGACATTGGCCGTCAGCATGCACTCTTCGATCAGCCGGTGCGCATCGTTGCGGGTGCGCGGCAGGATCTGCTCGATCTTGCCCTGTGCGTTGCAGACGATGTAGGTCTCGGTCGTATCAAA
>JAGWNU010000263.1 GCA_028871175.1 Burkholderiaceae bacterium
GCCAGATAGCCGTATGTCCAGACGAACGGCACGCGGTAACGACGCGGCAGCAGCCGCCATGCAGCCAGGCCGATCAATGCGGCGGCCGTGGCCTGCAGCAGCAGGCAGGCCAGCAGCAGCGCAAGGCTGTTGCCTGCATGCAAGACCATGACCACCGCCGCGATCTGTGCCGAGATGCCGCCGAACGTGAGCTTGAACATGGTCCGCTGTCCCCGCCCTCAGCCGTCCAGATGGCAGCGCGCCAGGAAGCGCACCAGCGCCTCGCCCGGGTGCTCGCCCGTCACATGCAGCGTCTGCATGCTGATGTGCGCCTGCTCGAAATCCACGCCGAACTGCGCGCGCAGGCTGTCTTCGATGCGCACCAGATAGGCTGACACGGCGCCTGCGCCCGACAGCGGCATCAACGTGACGATGGCACGCCGCGCCTTGCCTCGCGCCTGCCAGACCACATCCAGCGCGCGGCGGCTGCGCAGCACGCTCTCGAACAATGCATCGCTGCCCTCGTCCTGATCGAAGATGAGCGCCACCACGGACGAATCGATACCGGTATCGCGATGCAGGCGCGCCAGTCGGCCGAGGTCGAGCGCGAACTCGTACGGCGCATCCGGCACCAGGTCGAGAATCTCGGCGCTGACGCTCAGGTGGCGCACGCCGTCGGCGTAGTAGCCGAGCAGCACCAGCAGGAACTGCAGGTTCTCGTACGACAGCGAGAGGAACGGCATCTGCTGGACGACGACAATGCCGATCAGCTCGTCGGCGCCGGACAGCAACGGCGCGCATGCCACATAGCGCGAAGCCTCCTCGCTGCGCAGTTCGGGCGCTTGCGGATGGCCGAGCGTATGGGTGTCGATGCAATGGCGGATGAGCGGATCATCGGCCACGATGTCGAAGGGCACGCCCACGCGGGCGACCGGTTCGGTATCGACGTGGTTGCCGGTCACACGCACCATGGCCGCGACTTCCAGTTGGCAGGCCTGCGCCGTCCACTGCAGGAACGGCACGGCGCCGGGCAGTTGTGCCACGTCCGGCTGATCGGTGCCGCCACCGTGCTCGCGCGCTGCCAGCGCGATATTGCGCAGCTGGGTAAGCGTGTCGCGCAGCGTGGTCGGCTTGGCCAGCAGGTCGTTTTCCAGACGCTCGTGCGACAGGCGCAGCAGGAAGTGGTTCTTCGTCAGCGCGGCCAGCCTGTCGTTCAAGTACCCGTTGACCGTGCGCGCGCGTGACAGCCGTGCGCCCCAGATATCGCCAAACTGGCCGCCGACCAGCACCAGCATCAGCCCGCCCAGGAAATACATGCGCGGAAAGCCGCCGGCGACGGCCTGCCCGTAGAACACACCCCAGGCGCCCAGCACCACCAGCGCGGCGAGCGCACCCAGCAGCGTCCCATAGCGCAGCGCGAGGATGAGCGGCACCAGCCAGATCCACGGAAACCCATAGCCGAGCAGCAACGGATTGTCGGGCGCGAAGAGCCACACGACGCCGATGGCGACCACCGTCGCGCCCAGCGTTTCCAGCACGGCCGTCGGGCTCGACACGGCGGGTGCCAGCATGCGCCCATACCAGGTCGATGCCCCGATGCCCTGCGCGTTGCGCCGGCGATCACGCCCGCGCGCCTCCGTGGCGGCGCGGGAGACGGGTTGCGTGGCGTCGGCCGCTTCCGTCTTCATCAGCTCCGACCCAGCGGCGACAGCAGCTGGCGCAGCAGCTTCTGCGCCACGGCCGACACGGCATCGCGGCTCCAGCCGGTACGGCTGCCGGCCGCGCTCCAGATCACGTTGCCGCTCTGCACGTCGATCACCTGCAGCGTAATGCCGACAGCCGGTTCGCCATCCACGCCCACCTTGTAGCGCCACTCGTCCACCGCGCCGGTCAGGGCGTAGCGGGCCTTCTCGCTGCGCGCCCAATCGAGCGCACGGGCCACGGCTTCACGCTCGGCAGGCTCGAACAGCGACTCGCCGTTCAGGCTGGCCGGATACTGCCTGAGGTTGGTGAAGCCGCGCGCCTTCAGGATGCTTGCCGCGATGGTTTCCGCGCGCATGCCGGCCTGCGGCGTCTCGGTGTAGTTGACGATGGGCAGCACGACCCACGCGTCGGTGGTGCTGCCCGGGGGCGCACGGCCGCTGTCGACCACGGCGCAGGCAGACAGGGCCAGCGCCATGCCGAGCCCCGCGGCAGCGGCCAACCAGCGACGCCCGCCGGCCCTCATCTTGTCGAGCAAGGATGTCATCGGTTTCTCCGTTGTGTGCTTCATATCGTTCTTTCCGTGTTCTGGTCAGTACAGCCATCGGTAGCGCAGGCCGATCTCCGTCAGCGGTGACGTGCCCGAGCGCGTGACGGAGGCATGTTCGACGTACAGCGCCAGATGGTCATTGCCGAATACGCTGCCCGCCACGCCGAGCTGCACCTGGCTGCCCCAGCCCTCGCGATTGTCGCGCAGCATGCCGACGTCCATGAACGGACGCCAGCCGCGCGTATAGCGATCAAGATAGTCCGTCCCGAAACCGAACAGGACGCCGTATTGCGCGAAGGAGCGCGGCACGAACTGGTCTGCCGTCGGGGCGGTATCAGGCGGCAACAGGCGACCCAGCAAGGCGCCGGGTGTGCCCGATGCGTTGTAGCGCGCGTAGGTACCGATCACGCGGATCGTGTAGTCGGGATACTCCACGCGGAAGCGGTGACCGACTTCACCATCGACGACCACGCCGCTCCCCAGGAAGGAGCGATCCTGTCCGTAGAAGCGGTCGCCCTCCACACGGGCGCGGACATATTGCCGTTGCGTCAGGCGCCAGTTGCCGCCAATCGATACCAGGTCCTTCACGCCGCCCACGCGCAGTTGCGGCGTCTCGTTGGCCGGCTGGTTGCGACCGATCGACAGCTCGGTGCCCAGCGGCCCGACCTGGCCGAGCAGGCCGTCGAGCCGGAAGGCCGTGAATGACGCCAGCCCCTCGCGCCAGCCGACTGTGCCCTTCCATTGCGTGTTCTGTGTCTGGTACTGCGCGATCCAATCGACGCTGCGGTCCTGCGCGGGCACGCCGGTGAGTTGCGTGTCATCGGTCGAGCGCTGGTTGCGCTGTGTCGCGCGCACCAGCATGCTCGCGTGATCGGTCAGCCGGATACCGGCAGCGGCGCTGGTTTCAAAGTACGTCAGCGGCGCCTGCTTGAACCATGTCTCGCGCGGCTCCAGCGCCTGCGCATTGGTCAGCAGCGTCTCCTGCACGCGCTCGTGGAGCTGCGCGTCGTCGGGGGCGGTGGTCAGTCCCTCGAACGATAGCCGCTGTGCCTCGCCGAGGCGGTCCGTCATCGTGTTCGCATCAATGCGGTTGTAGAGCGGGATGCGATCGGGCGTGTCATCCAGCAGGCGGTTGAGCGTCTGCAGGTCGCGCTCGGCCAGGGCGATGGAAATTTCAGCATAGGCCGGGCGCGTCATGCGGTGCGTGTATTGCTGCAGCAGCCAGGCGCGCGCCAGGTCGTTCGCCTCCTGCGAGAGCGCCCAGCCCAGCGCGGCTTCCTTGGCCACGGCGGAAACGAGCTGATCGCTCACGCGTGCCTGCTTGCGCTTGTCAGCGGGCGTTTCCGGCGGTTCCGCAGGCAGGGTGTCGATGTCGCCAAGCGCGGAAGCGGCCACCGTGGCGGGTCCGCCCTCGCGCGCCTGCTTCATGGCGCGGCGATCATCGCGCAGCAGTTCGATCAGCAGGCGCTGTGCGAGATCGCCCGATCCGAACGTTTGCGCAAGCGCAACGCGGCGGGCGCGCAGTTCGGACCGAGCCTCCTCCTCGACCGGCATGGCATCGCCATCACCCACCGTCACGCGGGTGCCGCTGCGTCGGCTGTTCTGCGCCGGTGCCTTTGCGCTCGTGGCGCCCTCGCCGTCGGCTTGCCACAACTGCCGCCAGGCCTCGCGGCGCAGGCGCCAGGCAGCATCGGGCTGCCCGGCCATCTCGCGTGCGTCGGCGTAGGCCAGCAGCCACAGCGGATCGCTCTGCATCGACTTGCCCTGGCGGCCCAGGAAGCGCAGGGCCAGGTTGACGTCGAACAGTTGCAGGCCGGCGGCGGCATAGGCGCCCCAGTAGGTGGAATCGTTCTCGGCCTCGCCGCGCCAGAGGGCCAGTGCGCGTTTGAGCTCTGCATTCTGGCCGGAACCGAGCAGCCCCCAAAGGTAGGCGGTCCTCACCTCGCTGCCGGCCTCCGGCAGGGCGACAGCACGGCGCAGGTCGCCCATGGCGGCGTTCCACTGGCCGGTCTGGCGTTCATATTCGGCGCGTGCCCCCAGGACGCCGGCAGACCGCTCCGCCGCGCGTCGCTGTTCTGGCGTCAGAGCGGCGAGCAGCCCTTCGATGCGGCGGAACGCGCGCGCCCGCGTGTAGTAGTAGATGGCCTGCTGAAGCGTGGTCATCGAGCCGCCCTTGCGGAAGGCAAGCTCGGCAAGACGACCGGCGTCGATGGGGCTGGCGTCGTAGAAGTCGATCATCGAGGCCAGGTCGTCCGGCTGGGCGTGACCGCCAATCAGCAGTTGACGGTAGGCCACGCGCGAGAGGTCATCGCGCTGATTCAGGCGCGCGAGCTGGGCAAACGTGCGCCAGAACAGATCGTCGGTCGGCACGGCTGCCTTGCTGGCCGCCTGCATGGCAGCCAGTGCCTGCTCGAACTGCCCACGCACGTAAAGCATGTTGGCCAGCTTGAGCGCATACCGTGCGTTGGGACCGTACGCATTCTGCAGAAGCGCATAGGTGGCGTAAGCCTGATCGTCCTTGCCGGCGCGTTCGGCCAGCGTTGCGTAGCGCTCGAGGATCGCCTGACGGTGGACGCCGCGCGCGATGCTGTTCAGATACGCGAGGCCTTCCACCGGCTCGCCCAGCCGTTCATAGGCCGCGATG
>JAGWNU010000029.1 GCA_028871175.1 Burkholderiaceae bacterium
CTTCCAGGTAGGCCATGCGGCTGGCGGTACCTGCCACGGCCAGCGCATCGGACGCGAGGAACGATTCATTCTCGCCCAGCGCCACCACCAGCGGCGAACCGGCGCGGGCGCCCACCACCACATCCGGGTTGTCGCGGGCAAATACGGCAATCGCATACGCGCCATGCAGACGCTTGACCGTCGCGCGCACCGAGGCGAACAGGTCGCCGCGCGTGGCGCTGCTCGGGTAGGTGTAGGCCTGGTGGATCAGGTGGGCGACGACTTCGGTATCCGTCTGCGATTCAAAGCCGTAGCCGACGGCCTTGAGTTCTTCGCGCAGCGATTCGTAGTTTTCGATGATGCCGTTGTGCACCAGAGCGATGGTGTCACCCGAGAAATGCGGATGCGCGTTGACCGTGTCGGGACGGCCGTGTGTGGCCCAGCGCGTGTGGGCAATGCCGATGGCGCCGTCGAGGTGGCTGGTCTGTGCCTGGGCATCGAGATCGGCCACGCGCGAAACCGTGCGGGCGCGCTCGAGCTGGCCGTCGCGCTGCACGGCCACGCCGCACGAGTCATAGCCGCGATATTCGAGGCGGCGCAGACCTTCGATCAGGACGGGAACGATATTGCGCGAGGAAACCGCGCCAACGATACCGCACATGTTGATTTCTCCGGTTGAGGCGCGGCAGCTTGGCCGCCGCGCTCGGTATTCATTCAGTATCGACGCTCATGTGCCGCAGCGGCATCCGCTATTCGGCGCAGGCATGTGCTGCTCAGGCTTCCTTCTTCTGCTTGACCGGCCGCTGCCAGCTGTCAATCGTGGTCTGGCGCGCACGAGACACCGTCAGCTTGCCCGCCGGGGCATCCTTGGTCAGGGTGGTGCCGGCCCCGAGCGTGGCGCCCTTGCCCACCCGCACGGGTGCCACCAGTTGCGTGTCCGAGCCAATGAAGGCGTCGTCCTCGATGATGGTGCGGAACTTGTTCGCGCCGTCGTAGTTGCACGTGATGGTGCCGGCGCCGATGTTGACGCGCGAGCCCACCGTGGCGTCGCCCACGTAGGCGAGATGGTTAGCCTTGCTATGCGCCGCGATCTGGCTGTTCTTGACCTCGACAAAGTTGCCGATGTGCACGTCTTCGGCCAGGTCGGCACCCGGGCGCAGGCGCGCGTACGGGCCGATGCGCGAGTCGGCGCCAACCTTGGCGCTCTCGATGTGGCAGAACGGCAGGATCTCGGCGCCGGCGTCGATGACCGCGTCGCGAATCACCCCGTTGGCGCCAATGCGTACGCCGTCGCCGAGCGTGACGTTGCCTTCGAAGATGCAGTTGACGTCGATCACCACGTCGCGACCGCACGTGAGCTTGCCGCGCACGTCGATGCGTGCCGGGTCGATCAGCGTCACGCCGTCTTCCAGCAGTTGCTGCGCGAGGTTGCGCTGGTGAATGCGCTCAAGCTCCGCCAATTGCACCTTGCTGTTCACGCCCAGGGTTTCCCACTCGGCCAGCGGATGCGCGGAGGTGATGGGCACGCCTTCGCTGGCGGCGCGCTCGATGACGTCGGTCAGGTAGTACTCGCCCTGCGCGTTGTCGTTGGAGAGCGTGGCGAGCCAGTTCTTGAGCTTGGCCGTCGGGCATACCAGGATGCCGGTGTTCACTTCGTGAATGGCCAGTTGCGTCTCGTTGGCGTCCTTCTGCTCGACGATGCGCGTGATGCGGCCGGCGGCGTCGCGCACGATGCGACCATAGCCGGTCGGGTCGCCCAGATGCACGGTCAGCACACCCAGGTGGTCGGTACCGGCAGCGCCAACCAGCGCCCCCAGCGTGTCGGCGCGGGTCAGCGGTACATCGCCGTAGAGCACCAGCGTGGGCACGCTCTCATCGAGCTGATCCAGCGCCTGCATGACGGCGTGGCCGGTGCCGAGCTGTTTGTCCTGCGTGGCGAAGGTGATGTCCGGCGCTCCCACCATTTCCCGGACGCGCTCGCCACCGTGACCGACCACGACCACCAGGCGCTTCGGCGACATGGAGCGCGCCGTTTCAATGACGTGCGCCAGCAGCGGTTTGCCGGCCAGGGGGTGCAACACTTTCGGCAAGGCAGAACGCATGCGTTTGCCCATGCCCGCGGCAAGGATGACGATATTCACAAGGAGGTTCCTAGAGTGACCCGAAGCGATAGCCTGCCGTGGATGTCCGGGCACATGAACGGCCGCCCTTCACCACCGCCCGCCACCTCCCCTCAGATGGCCGGACCGCCTGCAAACCCTTCTGCGGGGCGCATTTGCGGCGTATAAGACACAGGTGAAAATTCTAGCATGGGGCCCACCCTCCGCCTGAACCGGCCAAACGGTCGAATTGTTGCAATTGCGCCATTGCCGGGCCGGTTAGACCGCCGGCGGGTCAGACGGATGGAGGACGCTTTGGCCACATGCGGCGAGAACCTGACGCCGCTCCCGCCGCCCGGCGGGAAGCGAGCGGCTCAACTGGCAGCGGCCTCGCCCAACGCCGTTGCGTCGCCCCCCGCGCCCCCGGGCTTGCGCTCGAAGCGGACAAACTCGATGCGGTCATCGTGCGAGCCGGCAAACACCAGCGGCGCCTGGTCATAGGCGGTCTGACCGAACAGCGCGTCCTCGCCGATCTTCGCCAGGCCCGTGGTCAGGCCGTTGAAGTCGAACAGGTCGGTATCGGCCAGGTGCGACGGCACGACGTTCTGCAGCGATGCGAAGATGTTGTCGATGCGGCCCGGCGTCTGGCGCTCCCACTCCAGCAGCATCTCCTTGACCTTCTTGCGCTGCAGGTTTTCCTGCGAGCCGCAGAGATTGCACGGAATGATCGGAAATTCCATCGCACGGGCGTACGAGGCGATGTCCTTTTCCGCGCAATAGGCGAGCGGCCGGATGACGATGTGGTCGCCATTGTCCGTGGCCAGCTTGGGCGGCATCGACTTCATCTTGCCGCCAAAGAACATGTTCAGGAAGAACGTGTTGACGATATCGTCGCGGTGGTGGCCCAGCGCGATCTTGTTGGCGCCCAGCTCCTTGGCCGTGCGGTAGATCACGCCGCGGCGCAAGCGCGAGCACAGCGAGCACGTCGTCTTGCCCTCGGGCACCTTCTCCTTGACGATCGAATACGTGTCCGCCTCGACGATCACATATTCCACGCCCAGCTTCTTCAGGTAGTTGGGCAGCACCTCTTCCGGAAAGCCGGGCTGCTTCTGGTCGAGGTTCATGGCGATCAGCTTGAAGTCGACCGGCGCGCGCTTCTGCAGCGCCATCAGCACCGACAGCATCGTGTACGAATCCTTGCCGCCGGACAGGCACACGAGGATGGTGTCGCCGTCTTCGATCATCTTGAAGTCGCCGATGGCGCGGCCAACCTGCGACTGCAGACGGGTTTCGAGGCGGTGGAAATTATTGGAGAACGTCATGGCATATCGACCCCGCCAGCGCTGAATAATGGCCGAACGGGCGTCAAATTGTGAGGAAAATCAGCATTTTAGCGCGCGCGAGGCGCCGTCTGCAGGGTCGCGCGAACAGGCCTAGAATCGTTTGCCTATCTTCGGCTCGATGGAAACGAACCCCATGACGACAGCAATGCGGATTCTGGTGCTTGGCGCCGGTGGCACCGGCGGTTATTTCGGCGGGCGGCTCGCCCAGGCGGGTGCGGACGTGACCTTCCTGGTGCGCCCTGCGCGTGCGGCGCGGTTGCGCGAACACGGTCTCGTGATCCGCAGCCCGCATGGCGATGCGCAATTGCCCGTGCAGACCCTCACCGCAGACCAGGCCGCGGCTTGGGGCCGTGCCGACCTGGTGCTGCTGAGCTGCAAGGCCTACGACCTGGAAGACGCCATCACAGCCATCCGCCCCGCGGTGGGTGAACGCACGGTCGTGCTGCCGGTGCTCAACGGGCTGGCGCATCTGGAACGGCTCGATGCCGCCTTTGGTGAATCGCGCGTGCTGGGTGGGCTGTGCCACATCAGTGCGACGAGCGCGCCCGATGGTGCGGTGCTGCACCTGAGCAACGGCCAGGGCCCTGCCGTGCACTCGATCACCTTTGGCGAGCGCACGCCGCATGCGCCCCGCGAACGCACCGAGGCGATTCGCGATGTGTTTGCCACGGCCAATTTTGATTCCGTGCTGGCCGAGAACGTCATGCAGGACATGTGGGAGAAATTCACCTTCCTCACTTCGCTGGCGGCGATGACATGCCTGATGCGGGCGACGGTGGGCGAGATTGTCGCCACGGATGAGGGCGCTGCGCTGAACGAGGCGATGTTCACCGCGTGCGAGCGTGTCGCAGCGGCGTCGGGCTATCCGAATCGGCAGGCTGCGCGGGAGCGCGGGCTCAATGTGCTGACGCAGGCTGGGTCGCCGCTGACGGCATCGATGCTGCGAGATCTGGAGAGTGGTGCGCGGGTGGAGGCGGATCACATCGTGGGGGACATGCTGCGCCGTGGACGGGCGTTGGGCGTTGATGTGTCGCTGCTGCGGGTGGCGTTTGCGCATTTGCAGGCTTATCAGCAGCGGTTGTTGCGGGCTGCCGTTTGATTGTTTTGTGTTTGGGGTTCATCCCCGGTTTCATCCCCTGCCGGGGCTGACTCACTTTCTTTGTCTTGCCAAAGAAAGTAAGCAAAGAAAGGCGCGCCCGAGATGGCGACCCCCTCCTTGAATTTTTGTCGCGGGGAGGGGAAGGAGCCAAACTCGCTGCGCTCAGACAAGGCTCCTTCCTTCTTCCTCCCCGCAACAAAAATCCAAGGCGCCATCTAGGGCAAGGAAAAGCAAACCGTCTACTGCCAGCGGCGCCACTCTGGATCGCTGCTTGTCATTTGCCTATTGCCAACCGCCACCCAACGCCTGCATGAGCGCGGCGGAGTCGAGCAGCCTGTCGGCTTGGCTCTGCACCTGTTGCAGCGTGGCTTGGTCGACCTGACGCTGGGCGTCCAGCAACGTTAGCGTGCTGATGCCGCCGGCGGCGTGGCGGGCTTGGGCGGCGCGCAGGGTCTGTTGCGCCTGGTCGGTTGCCAGCGCTCGGGCCTGCAGCGTTTGGGCGTCGTTGTTGACGGCGTGCAGGGCGTCGGCCACTTCCTGCAAGCCTTGCAATACGGCTTGCTTGTAGGCGGCGCCGGCTGCATCGTAGGCGGCTTCGGCTTCGCGCTTTTTGGCGCGCAGAGTACCGCCGTGGAAGAGCGGTTGCGTGAGCCCTGCGCCGAGGTTCCAGATGCTCGATCCGGCGCCCAGGAGGTTGCGGAAGCTGGTGGTTTCCGAACCTAGCCCTGCGGACAAAGTGATGCGCGGGAACAGGTTGGCCGTGGCGACACCCACGTTGGCGCTGGCTTCGTGCCACATCGCTTCGGCAGCGCGGATGTCGGGGCGGCGTTGCGCGAGTGTGGATGGCAGCGACACCGGCAGCGGGTCGGGCAAATGCAGTGCGTCGAGCGACGGCAACTCCGGCAAGCCGGCACCGGGTTCGCGGCCCAGCAACACCGATAGACGATGCCGCTGCTGCACGGCCTGTTGCATGAGCGGCGGCAGCGTGGCATTGGTCTGCGCGACAAGCGTGCGCTGCGAGAACGCATCGACCTGCGCGACGCCGCCCACGCTCAACCTCCGCTCGGTGATCTCCAACTGCTTGCGCTGCTCGGCGGCCAATCGCTGCGTGGTGGCGATCTGCGCATCCAGCGCGGCAATCCGCACCGCCGTCGTCACCACATTGCCTGCCAGAGACAGCCGCGCCGCTTCCAGTTCATAACGCTGCGTATCGACCTGTGCTTGCGATGCCTCCAGCGCCCGGCGCACGCCGCCAAAAATATCCAGCGCATACGACACCGACAGCGACGCCGAATACAACGTGAACGGCCCCGGCTTGGGCGTGTTGAATCCGAACGCCTCCGGGTTGATCTGCTGACGCACCGCCGACACGTTGCCATCCACCGACGGCAGCGCATAACCGAACTGCGCCTGCGCTTCGGCCTGCGCCTGACGCAAGCGCGCTTGCGCCTGGGCCACGGACGGGCTCGCCCGCAACGCCTCGCCCACCAACGCATCCAGCGCGGGCGATCGGAACAGGTGCCACCAATCGACCGGCACGTTGGCATCGACAAGATGCTGCGCTTCGCCGCCTACAACGGGCGCGGATGCGGTTTCCGGCGACACAGGCTGTGCGGAATAGCCCGCGGCCGCAGGACCGCCCGGCGTCTTGAAGTCAGGACCGACGGCGCAGCCGCTCACACCCAGCGCGGCAACAATCACAACGCCAAGCAACCGCTGGCCACCCATCAACGCACGCCCCCACTCCTGTAAGCGCCCGCCGATGGTTTGGCCGTACCCTGCCCTAGATGGCGCCTTGGATTTTTGTCGCGGGGAGGAAAAAGAGGGGAGGCTGTTTGAGCGCAGCGAGTTTGCCTCTCCTCCCTCCCCGTGACATAAATCCAAGGGGAAGTCGCCATCTCGGGCGCGCCTTTCTTTGCTTACCTTTCTTTGGCAAGACAAAGAAAGTAAGTCGGCCCCGGCAGGGGACGAAACAAGGGATGCACCACTAACATCACTGCCCTCGCCCCACAAGATCCGCAGCATCCGCATAACCCCGCCTCAATCCAACGTCTTGCGATAAAACCGCAACGCCACCCCCAACACCACCACCGTAAACACCATCAACGGCCAGATGCTCGGCCACAGCTCAAACCAGCCGTTGCCCTTGAGCAGGATGCCGCGCGTGAGCCGGTTGAAGTACGTCATGGGCAGCAGGTTGCCGATCACTTGCGCCCACTTCGGCATGCCCACGAACGGAAACATGAAGCCCGAGAGCAGGATGTTCGGCAGGAAGTAGAAGAACGTCAGCTGCGTCGCCTGCAGCTGGTTCTGCGCCAGCGACGACAGCGTGATCCCCACCGTCAGGCTCGCCACGATAAACAGCAGCGCCGACACGTAGACCATCCACACGCTGCCGACGAACGGCACGTGGAAAACGAAGACCGCCATCAGCAGGATGATCGTCACCTGCACCAGCCCGATGAAGATGTACGGAACGATCTTGCCCGTCATCACCTCCAGCGGATGCACCGGGGTGGCGAGCAGGTTTTCCATCGTGCCGCGCTCGCGCTCGCGCGTCATGGCCAGGCCCGTCATCATCACCATGGTCATCGTGAGGATGGTGCCCATCAGGCCGGGGATGATGTTGTACTGCGTGATGCCTTCCGGGTTGTAGAGCTTATGCAGACGCACGTCGAACGGCGGTGCGCCGCCGCCCGCGAACGGCGACAACACGCCTTTCATATCCTTACTGACCACGCCCTGCACCAGTTGCGAGACCGACGCCAGCGCCAGCCCCGTGGCAGCCGGGTCGGTGGCATCCGCTTCCACCAGCAACGAGGGTTTCTCGCCGCGCACCAGCTTGCGCGTGAAGTCCGGCGGAATCGAGACGACAAACTGCAGTTGCCCCTTCGCCAGCGCCTCGCGTGCGGCGGTTTCATCCGCCAACGTCGTCGTCACATCGAAATACTCGGAATTGCGCATGGCCGCCAGGAAGCTGCGCGTGAATTCGCTCTGATCGGCGGCGATCACCCCGGTCAGCAGGTGTTTCGGATCGGTGTTGATGGCAAAGCCGAACAGGAACAGTTGCATGATCGGGATGCCGATCATCATGGCGAAGGTGATGCGATCCCGCCGCAGTTGCAGAAACTCCTTGAGCACCACGCTCCACCAGCGGTGAAGGGAAAAGCGATCCCCGGTGATGCTCATGGCGCACCTCCGTAGTTGTCGGACGAGCCGCGCATGAGGTGGATGAAGACGTCTTCCAGGCCCGTGCTGATGGGTTCGGCGCGCACGCCCTCTTCGGCTGCGAGGCGACCTAGCGTGGCTTCCAGCGCGCGGGCGTCGGCGCCGGCCACATGCAGCACCGAGCCGAAGGCAACCGTCTGGTCCACGCCCGGTTGGCCTTCGAGCTTGCGACCCAGGTCCACGAGATTGCCGCCCGTCACGGCCCAGGTGGCAAGGTGCTGGCTGGCAATCACGTCATCGGCCGTGCCTTGCGCGAGCAGTTCACCGTAGGCGATGTAGGCGAGCTTGTGGCAGCGCTCGGCCTCGTCCATGTAGTGCGTGCTGACGAGCACGGAAATCCCCTGCGCGGCCAGCCGGTGCAGCTCTTCCCAGAAGTCGCGGCGCGCTTTGGGATCCACGCCCGCGGTCGGCTCGTCAAGCAGGAGCAGGTCAGGCTTGTGCAGCATGCAGGCGGCCAGCGCCAGCCGCTGTTTCCAGCCACCCGACAACGACCCCGCGAGCTGCTTGGCGCGCGAGGCCAGCCCGAGGTTCTCCAGCGCCTGGTCGACCGCCTCACGCCGGTTGGGCATCTCGTACAGACGCGCGACAAAGTCGAGGTTCTCGCGAATGGAAAGATCGTCCCAATACGAAAAGCGCTGCGTCATATACCCGACGCGGCGTTTGATCAGCGCCGACTGCCTCAGGATGTCGTAACCCAGGCAGGTGCCGCTGCCGCTATCCGGTGTGAGAAGCCCGCACATCATGCGGATCGACGTGGTCTTGCCGCTGCCGTTCGGGCCCAGGAAGCCGAAGATCTCGCCCCGCGCCACCTGCATGGAGAGATCCTTGACGACGTGCTTGTCGCCGAAGTGCTTGTTCAGGCCGCGCACGTCGATGGCGTATTCGCCGGGCCCGTTGCGGTTGGCGGCGCTCATTGCAGCGTCACCTCGACGGGCTGGCCGGGCCGCAGCCTGGGGCCATCGGCGGCGGCAGGCCGGGCCTCGACCATGAAGACCAGCTTGTCGCGCGTGGTGTTGCTATAGATCACGGGCGGGGTGTATTCAGCCTCGTTGGCAACGTAGGTGACCGTGGCGGTGACATCGGCCGCACAGCCGTCGCAGTGGATGCGTGCCGCCTGGCCCGGCTTGAGAGCGCCCACCACACCTTGCGGCACGAAGAACCGCACTTTCACGTTGGCCGGCGGCAGCATGCGCACCACCGGGCTTCCGGCACCCACCCACTCGCCTTCACGATACAGGGTGTCGAACACCAGCCCGCCCTGCGTGGCCTGCTGCACCTTCTGGTCAAGCCGCCATTGCGCCTGCGCGACGGCAGCGCGGGCCGCCTGGACCTGCGCGGATTGCGCGCGAATCTGGTCCCCGCGCGCGGGCAATTGGGCGATGCGCAATTGATTGGTCAACTCGCGCACGCGTTGCGCGTTGGTCTGCGCGCTCGCCCGACTGGAATCGAGCTGCGCCTGGGGAATACCGCCCGCGTGGAACTGCGCCTCGTCACGCGTCAGCTGGAGGCTCGACAGCTTGTCTGCCGCCACTGCCTGCGCCAGCTGCGCACGGACCGCATCGACCTCGGGCACGCGCTTGCCGAGGTGCAGGTCCGCCAATTGCGCTTCGGCCGCCTGAAGTTGTGCGACGGCCTGCTGCCGCGCAGCGGTTTCGTCGACGGATTCCAGCGCGAACAACGGCGCACCAGCGCTGACCGTCTGGCCGCGCTGCACGCTCAACTGTTCCAGTCGCCCGCCCACCGGTGAGGCGACGTACACAAACTCGCCTTCCACGTAGCCTTGGTAGGTGTTGGGTTCCTGCTTCGCACAGCCGACCAGCATGACGCCCGCCGCCGCACACCCCGCTACACCTGCCCACTTCGCTGCACTCATGCCGCCCTCCACCGGAGTCGTTTGAAGCGATTGAACTGCCTTGCCTACCCGCGCCCCTTGCGTCTGGGCGGGCGACCGCGATCAGCCTGGCTGTCAGGCGCCGCCACCGGGCCGATGCCGTGCAGCAGCAACGCCGCCACGTGCTGGCCAATGGCGTCGTCGGTCACTTCGGCTGCCCCCGGGAGCCGCTCCCACAGCCCGCGCGTCGCCAGCGGCAACATCGCCAGACCAATCACGGACACCATCACCAGCGGCGGTTGCAGGCCGGCGTTCACCGCGCCGGCTGCTTGCGCTCGACCGATGCGCCCGACCAGGACGGTTGCGCGCTCCAGCGCAATGCGTGCGAACACGCGTTCACGCAACTGGCCGCCCTCACTGGCGATCTCCCGAATCCACAGCGGCGCAAACCACGGTGTTGCACACGCCATCGCCACCATGCGCTGCGCCACGCCTGCCACGGCATGCGCCAGGTCAACCACGTCGCCGTCGTCCGCGATCGCCAGCAGCGCTGGCCCCATCACCTGGTCGATCAGGGGCCGCAAACGCGCATCGACCACCGCATCGAGCAACTGGTCGCGCGTCTTGAAGTGGTAATGCACCATGGGCGGCGTCACGCCGGCCTCGCGCGCAATGGCAGCCAGCGTGGTCGGCTCTACCCCGTCGCTGGCGAACCGCGCCACGGCGATGTCGAGCAGACGCTCTCGCAGGTCGTCCTGCGCCGCACCCTGTGGTCGACGCGGGCGGCCGGGGCGACGTGGAGAAGTTGTTTTGGGTGACATGCCGCCAATATTAATTTCCGGATTAATTAAATTCAAGGCGGCGGCATCGGCCTTGCGCATCGACTGCCCCCGGCGCATGCTGAAGATGACGCAAAGCCCACGCCCCAACCGTCATGCCGACCCCCGCTGAAACGCTGATGCAACGCCTGCACCTCGACACGCTCATGGGCGGCACCGGCCCGATGGTTGCGCGTTCCCCCATCGATGGCGCCGTGCTGGCACGCCTGCCGGTCGAGACTGCCGACGACGCAGACCGCATCGTCATGCAAGCGCACACGGCGTTCTCGGCCTGGCGCACCGTGCCGGCCCCGCGTCGCGGCGAACTCGTGCGCCTGCTGGGTGAAGAACTGCGCGCGCACAAGGAAGACCTCGGCGCCCTTGTCACGCTGGAGGCCGGCAAGATCACGCAGGAGGGCTTGGGCGAAGTGCAGGAGATGATCGACATCTGCGACTTTGCCGTCGGGCTGTCGCGGCAGCTTTACGGGCTGACGATCGCCAGCGAGCGGCCCGCGCATCGCATGATGGAAACATGGCACCCGCTGGGGCCATGCCTGATCATCACCGCATTCAACTTCCCGGTGGCGGTGTGGGCCTGGAACGCTGCCCTGGCGCTGGTTTGCGGCGACCCGGTCATCTGGAAGCCGTCGGAGAAGACGCCCCTTACGGCGCTGGCGGTCGAGCGCCTGTTCCTTCGCGCATGCCAGCGTTTTGGCGCCGCGCCACCCCACCTTGCACAGGTCGCCATCGGCGAGCGCGGCCTGGGTGAAGCCCTCGCCCACCACCGCGGCATCCCGCTCATTTCCGCCACCGGCAGCACGGGGATGGGGCGCGCCGTGGCGCAAGCCGCAGCCCCGCGCTTTGCGCGCACGATCCTTGAACTTGGCGGCAACAATGCGGCCATCGTGTGCCCCAGCGCCGAGCTTCCGCTGGCGGAACGCGCCATCGCCTTTGCCGCGATGGGCACGGCCGGGCAGCGCTGTACCTCGCTGCGCCGGCTATTTGTCCATCGCGCGGTGTACGAGGCCCTGGTTCCGCGTCTGGTGAGGCTGTACGAACGGGTGCGCGTAGGCGACCCGCGCGAGGCCGACACGCTGGTCGGTCCGCTGATCGACGCAGTGGCCTACGAACGCATGCAATCCGCACTGGCGCGTGCGCGCGCCGAAGGGGGCACTGTCCACGGCGGCGCACGCACCGCCCGGGCATTCGGCGAGAACGCCTATTACGTGCGCCCCGCGCTCGTGGAGATGCCCGCGCAGCACGGCGTGGTCTGCGAAGAGACGTTCGCACCCATCCTCTACGTCATGCCGGTCGATTCGCTGGACGAGGCCATCGCCCTGAACAACGCAGTGCCGCACGGGCTGTCGTCGAGCCTCTTCACGCTCGACATGCGCGAGGCCGAGCGATTTGTGTCGGCCACTGGCAGCGATTGCGGCATCGCCAACGTCAACATCGGCCCCAGCGGCGCCGAGATTGGCGGAGCGTTCGGCGGCGAGAAGGACACCGGTGGTGGCCGGGAGGCGGGGTCCGATGCGTGGAAAGGCTATATGCGGCGGGCGACGAATACGCTCAACTACGGTAGCGCATTGCCGCTCGCGCAGGGCATCCGCTTTGACGTGGAATAAGCGCTAGACCTTCGCTGCTGCCGCGTTGAGCTGGGCGAGACGGACAAGCAGGCGATCCTGCGCCTCGCTTGGGAAACTCGACGTGCGACGCACCGCAAACACGGTGTTCAGGCAGCGCCGCCCTGCCACCGGCCGGGCAACATGCAGACGCGCGCGCTCCACCGCGTCGCGGATGGCATGCAGGGGCAGGACCGACCAGCCCATGCCGGCCTCGACCAGCGTGGCGACTTCTTCGATGTCCGACACGTGATGCGCGCTGACGGTGGTTTCCGGCAACCGCCGAAACAGCGCCTTGAACCACAGGCCATACACCGCATCGGATTCGTCGTACGTGACGAACGGCAGTGCCGCGCATTCAGCCAGCGTGCGGGGTGCGGCTTGATCACGCAGCGCATGCGCGCCGCAGGCGAGGACGAACTCCTCGGTGTAGACGGCGTGATGCTCGAACAGCCGCGAGGTTCGCGGCGTGTAGACAAAGCCTAGGTCTGCACGACCGGATTCAACGTGACCGAAGACTTCGTCGTCACTGCCGAAGGCAAGCTCCAGGCGCACGTCGTCAAGCAGCGGCCCATCGGACGCGGCAGCCGGCGTCAGCAGTGCGGGCATCAGGACATGTCGGCCAAAGCTGGAGCCGCTGGCGAGCTTGAGCGATACCCGTTCCATCTCGCCGCTATGCAGTGCGGCACGCAGTTCATCCAGCCCCGCGAACGCGTCCCGGCACCACGCGCGCACCAATGCTCCGGACCGGGTGAGCACGAGCTTGCGCCCCGAGCGTTCGAACAGCGGCACGCCCAGCCATTGCTCCAACTGTCGCATCTGATACGACAGCGCCGGCTGCGACACCGAAAGATGGTCGGCCGCACGCACGAAGCTGCCCTCGTTGGCGACGATCAGAAAGCTATGCAGGTAGCGAAGCGGGGAGTGCGACATGCCGAAGGCACAGGCGTTTAAATATAAAAATTTTGGATGAAAAAACGAAAAACATTCGATTTGATTTCGAGTCTGTCAGATTGGACAATCCGCCGCAAGTGACCGATCTACCTTGCACGGAGGCTCTCATGACGACCGCAATGCAACATCCAAGCTACGCATTGGAAGCACGCTATGGCGCCCGCAACTACGCGCCCCTGCCCGTCATGCTCGAGCGCGGTGAAGGCGTGTGGCTGTTCGATACGGATGGCCGCCGCTACCTCGACATGATGTCGGCCTACTCGGCCGTCAGCTTCGGCCACTCGCATCCGAAGCTGGTCGCTGCGCTGATCGAGCAGGCGCAACGTCTGACGCTCACCTCACGCGCCTTCCACAACACGGAGCTCGGCCCGTTCCTGGCCGACATCTGCCGCATCACGCGGATGGACCGGGCGCTGCCGATGAACACCGGCGCGGAAGCCGTCGAAACCGCCATCAAGGCCGCCCGCAAGTGGGCGCGCGACGTCAAGGGCCTGGCACCCGATGCAGCCGAGATCATCGTCTTCGAGAACAACTTCCATGGCCGCACGACGACCATCGTCGGCTTTTCCTCGCATGAACAGTACCGCTACGGCTTCGGGCCGTTCGCGGCGGGTTTCCGGCGCATTCCGTTCGGCGACGCGCAAGCGCTGCGCGCTGCGATGGGCCCGAACACGGGCGCCATCCTGATCGAACCCGTGCAGGGGGAAGGCGGGATCGTCGTGCCGCCGCCCGGCTACCTGACGCTTGCACGCGAACTGGCCACGCAGCACAACGCATTGCTGATCTGCGACGAAGTCCAGACCGGACTCGGCCGTACCGGCGACATCCTGGCGAGCTGGCACGAAGGCGTGCAGGCCGATCTCGTCGTGCTCGGCAAGGCGCTGGGTGGCGGCATGATGCCGGTGTCGGCCATCGCGGGGCGGGAGGCGGTGATCGGCGTATTCCAGCCGGGTGATCACGGCTCGACGTTTGGCGGCAATCCGCTGGCGGCGCACATCGGGCGCGCGGCACTCGCCTTGCTGAGTGAAGAACAACTGCCGCAGCGCGCCGCACGGGTGGGCGAGGCGTTCATGGGCGAGCTGAACACGCTCATCGGCCACGGCGCGCGTCAGGTACGCGGGCGCGGGCTGATGATCGGCCTGCAACTCGAGGCCGACATCGACGCACATGACTTCGCCTTCGCACTGGCCGAGCGCGGCGTGCTGACCAAGGACACCTACGGCAACGTGGTCCGGCTGACACCGCCGCTGGTGATTGGCGAGGCAGAGCTGGCGCTGGCGGCGGAGGCCATTCGCGCCACGCTGGCCGGATGGCCGCGCCGCAAGGCGGCCTGAGCCATCACGCATTGAACAAGGGGAGTGGACATGACCATCATCGACGTGATTGGCGCAGCCATCGGATGCGGGGCGCAAGACGACGGCTGCAAGGACGGCCCGCGCGCGCTGCTGCAAGCCGGCGCGCTCGCACGGCTGCGAACGCCGGGGACGCAGAGCGGACTCGTGCATGACATCGAACTGGCGATGGCGGCGGGCCACAGCCGCGCCGCGCGCCTGGCAGCGCAACACGGTGTGGCGGGCTTTTCGCGCGCGCTGGCCGATGCGACGGCGCACAGCCTGCACGAGGGCCATGTCCCGGTGGTGATCGGCGGGGACCACTCGTGTGCGATCGGCACGTGGTCGGGCGTGGCAAGCGCGTTGCGACCGCATGGGCCGCTGGGGCTGATCTGGATCGATGCTCACCTCGACAGCCATACGCCGCAAAGCAGCGATTCCGGCGCCATCCACGGAATGCCGCTGGCAGCACTGCTCGGCCATGGTGCACCTGCACTCACGCAGGTGCGCGACGCCGCACCAAAGGTGCTGCCGCAGCATGTGGCGGTGATTGGCGCACGCAGCTACGAGCCAGCTGAACGGGCGTTGCTCGATCAGCTCGGCGTGCGTGTGATCGACGCGGATGAGGTGGCCAGCAACGGCCTGCGCGCGACGATGGCCGATGCCATCCGCCAAGTGACGGCCGGCACGGCGGGCTTTGGAGTCACGCTCGATCTGGACGCGTTTGACCCGGCAGTCGCGCCGGGCGTGGGCTCACCGGAGCCGGGCGGTCTCACGGGGCAGGAGATGGCCCAGGCGCTGGCGGCCTGCGCGCGCGATGCGCGCTTTACGGCATTCGAACTGGTGGAATACAACCCGCGCCATGACAAGAACGGGATCACGGCGCGCTTGGCGCTCGACCTGCTGGGCAGCGTCGCGGGCGCGTTGCACGCCCAGCGCCACGAATATGCGACGGCGGCTTGAGCCGCCCGTCAGTCCTTGATCCGAAACACCTCGACACCCACCGACTCGCAATCGGGATAGACGTCGGGCTTCTCCGTCGACACCCGCGCGGCCAGCACCTGCGGGTGCTTGAGCATCTCTGTGAGCACATCGTCGCAGAGCGTTTCCTGCAGGTGGATATGGCCTTGCGCCACGCGACGCGACACCGTCTCGCGCATGAAGTCGTAGTCCACCACTTCGTGCAGCTTGTCCTCCGTGGGCGACGAATATTCGAGCGGCACATACAGCTCGATATTGATCAGGACGCGCTGCTCGCCCTTCTTTTCGAACTCGTGCACGCCGATGTTGATCTGCACTTCATAGTTGCGCAGGAACATGCGGCGGCAGTGCGACAGGCGCGGGTGGGATAACAGGGAAAGCATGGGGCGTCCGGAAAAAGATTACTCGGTCAGAAACATCACGTCGCGGGCCAGCGGCATCAAATGCTGGCCTCCGTCGACGAACAGCGTGGTACCGGTCACGGCACGGGCGGTCGCAAGGTAGCAGACCGCCTCGGCGATGTCCTCCGGCGTGGACGACTGGCCCAGCGGCGTCATCTGGTGGGCGCGCGCAAAGCCGCCTTGCGACTGGTCGCCGGACACCATCGTGATGCCAGGCGCCACCCCCACCACTCGCAGCGCGGGGGCCAGTGCCTGCGCGAGCTGCATCGTGGCCGTCGACAGCGCGGCCTTCGACAGCGTGTACGACAGGAAATCCGGATTCAGGTTGTCCAGCTTCTGGTCGAGCAGGTTGATGACCACGCCGCGCACGTCGCGGCTTTCCGGCTGCTCGCCCACCAGCGCGCGGTGCAGCTCGCGCGAAAGGAGCAACGGCGCCGCGACGTTGGTGCGCATGTGCGTGTCGAGCGACGCATAACTGAAGCTGGTCGCCACGTCGTACTGGAACAGCGACGCGTTGTTGACCAGGCACGTGGGCGTGCCAAGTGCTGCGATGCAGTCCGCAACCAGCCGCCCGGCGGCCGTTTCGTCCGACAGGTCGGCCTGCAGCACCGCAGCGCGGCGGCCCAGGGCGGTGATCTCGGCGGCCACGGCGTCGGCCTCGGCACGCGAGCGGTGGCAATGCACGGCAACGTCCCAGCCGTGGCGGGCCAGCGCCAGGGCGATGACACGGCCTACGCGGCGGGCGGCGCCCGTGACGAGCGCCACACGGGCCGGTGCGGGCGGTTGTGCGTTCGATTGAGTCGGCGTCTGCGCCATTGTTTACAATCCGGCGATGAGCAAAACCGTCAGTCTACCGCTTCCGAGCGAAGCCGCGCAGGCGCAGTCCGCCCGCCTGTTCACCCTGATCGCCGACGCCATTGCGGCCGCCGGTGGCTGGCTTGCCTTTGACCGCTACATGGAACTTGCGCTGTACGCGCCAGGCCTGGGCTATTACAGCGGTGGCGCAGCCAAGTTCGGGCGCCGCGTGGAAGACGGCGGCGACTTCATCACTGCGCCAGAGCTGACCCCATTCTTCGGGCGCACGGTAGCGCATCAGATCGCGCAGGTGCTGCGCGTACTGCCCGCAGGGCAGCGCCACGTGCTGGAGTTCGGAGCGGGCACCGGCAAGTTGGCCGCCGACATCCTGACCGAACTCGATGCGCTCGGCGTGCGGCCGGATGGATACGGCATCGTCGAGCTGTCCGGGGAACTGCGCCAGCGCCAGCAGGAGCGGCTCGCTGCGCTCGGCCCCGAACTGGCTGCGCTGGCGCACTGGCACGACACGCTGCCCACGCAGTTCACCGGTGTGATGGTCGGCAACGAAGTGCTGGATGCGATGCCTGTGTCGCTGTGGGCGCGCCGTGGCGGTGCGTGGCACCTGCGCGGCGTGACGCTCGATGCAGAGAACGGCCTGCAATGGGAAGACCGGCTCGTTGCTCCGTCAGACGTGCCCGCCAAGCTCGCCGCCCTGCCCGGCACGGACGACTTCGTCACCGAATCGCACGAGGCCGCGGAAGGCTTCATCCGCAGCACCGGTGCGGCGCTCGAGCGAGGCCTGCTGCTGCTGATCGACTACGGTTTCCCGGCCGGCGAGTACTACCACGCGCACCGCGTAGGGGGCACGCTGATGTGCCACTACCGCCAGCATGCGCACGATGATCCGTTCTGGCTGCCCGGCTTGCAGGACATCACCGCGCACGTCGATTTTTCGGGGATTGCCCAGGCGGGCAAGGACGCGGGACTGGATCTGCTCGGCTATGCGAGCCAGGCGCGCTTCCTGTTGGGCGCGGGAGTGGGTGAACTACTGATGACGCTCGACCCCAGCGATCCCATGCAGTTCCTGCCGGCGGCCAACGCGGTGCAGAAGCTGCTCTCGGAAGCGGAGATGGGCGAACTCTTCAAGGCGATCGCGCTGGGCAGGGACATTGATGCGGCCCTGCCGTTGATCGGCTTTGGCGATGCCGATCGGTCGGATCGCTTAGGCTGACGCGGGTTTCGCGGCCTGGGCCTCGCGGGCGCGCTCGTTCTGCTCGGCCTCGTAGCGCCCGATCGTGCCCCGCATCCCCCACAGCAGCGCGAGCCCCGGCAAGGCAAACCCCACTGTCATCAGATAGAACGTCGGCCAGCCATAGGCTTCCACGAGGTAGCCCGAGGTGGGGCCGACGTACACGCGGCCGATCGATGCCAGCGCCGACAGCAGCGCATACTGCGTCGCCGAGAATGACCGGTTGCACAGCGCCATCAGCAGCGCGACGAACGCCGCGGTGCCCATGCCGCCGCAGATGTTCTCGATGCCGATGGCCACGGCCATCGTCCACAGGTGCTGCGGCGTGACGGCCAGCACCCAGTAGCCCAGATTCGATACCGCCTGCAACACGCCAAACAGCAGGAGCGCGCGCACCAGCCCCAGCCGCACCATGAGCGTGCCGCCATACAGCGCCCCGACGATGGTGGCCGCCAACCCCAGCGTCTTGTTGACGATGCCAACCTCACCGGCCGAGAAACCCACGCCACGCATCAGGAACGTGGTCGACAGGCTGCCCGCAAACGCATCGCCCAGCTTGTAGAGGACGATCAGCGCCAGCAGCGCCCACGCGCCGCGGCGCGAGAAGAAATCCCGCAGCGGCCCGACCACCGCTTCCTGCAGGCTGCGCGGCGGGCGCGCCTGCACGTCAGGTTCGGGCGACCACAGCGTCGTGACAATGCCCAGCGCCATCAGCCCGGCCATCAGCAGATACATGTGGCTCCAGCCCATCACGCGATCGGCAAGATACAACGCCAGGCCGCCCGACACCAGCATCGCCAGCCGGTAGCCGAGCACCTTCACGGCCGCGCCGACGCCGCGCTCGCTGGTGTGCAGCACATCGGTGCTGTAGGCATCGAAAACGATGTCCTGCGATGCCGACAGGAACGCCACCAGCACCGCCAACCCGGCCAGCGCCCAGAGCGCGGCATGCGGCGGCGTGAAGGCCATCGCGGCAATCGACGCCACCAGCCCGGCCTGCGTCAGCACCAGCCAGCCGCGCCGCCGGCCCATGAGCGGCGGCGTGAAGCGGTCCATGAGCGGCGCCCAGAGGAACTTGAAGATGTAGGCCTGCCCCACCAGCGAGAACAGCCCGATCGTGCGGATGTCGAGCCCTTCCACCGTCATCCACGCCTGCAGCGTGCCCGAGGTGAGCGCCAGCGGCAGACCCGAGGCAAAGCCCAGCAGCAGCATCGCGCCGATGCGTCGGTTACGGAAAACGTCGAGATAGTCGTGGAATGTCATGCGGCAGGCTGCGTACGGGCGGATACGGGTTGCCACGTAGCGTGGCCGGGAACGTTGCCCGATATTATGTCGCACGGACTCGGCTCAAGACTGATATGCCTCGCATAACGCGCCTCCTGCTCACTGCCACCGGCCTCGCGCTCGCCACGTGGGCCACCGCCATGGATGGCCCGCTACCCGTGCCCGCCGACGGCGTGAAGCTGGAAGCCCCGACCACCACGTCGCCCAACATCCGCCTCGTCATTCCGTCCGACGAGATCGAAAAGCGTGCGCAGGCCGAATACCGGCAGGTCATCGACAACGCCGCGCGCGAAGGCGCACTGGCGCCAGACGCCGTGCCGGACCTCGCACGGATTCGCGCCATCGTCAAGCGCTTGATTCCGCAGGCTCCCCGCTGGAACAGCGATGCCGCGCACTGGCGGTGGGAGGTCAACCTGATCGGCTCGCCGCAAGTCAATGCGTTCTGCATGCCCGGCGGCAAGATCGCCGTGTTCTCGGGGCTGGTCGAACAGTTCAAGCTGACGGACGACGAACTCGCCATGGCGCTCGGTCACGAGATCGCCCACGCGCTGCGCGAACACGCCCGAGCACGCGCCGGCCAGCGCGAAATCACCAACCTGGGCGCCAACGTCATCTCGCAGCTCTTCGGGTTCGGCAACCGCGGCGATACCGACCTCGGCGAAGGCGCCAAGATGCACCTGCTCGCGTTCTCGCGTGCGGAGGAAACCGAAGCCGACCTGGTGGGCATGGACATCGCCTCGCGCGCCGGCTACGACCCGCGCGCCGCGCTCACGTTGTGGCAGAAGATGGGCTCGATCGGCGGCGCGGAGCAGAAGCAGTTTCTGTCCACACATCCATCCGGACGCACCCGCATGGTCGTGCTGTCGCGCCATCTGCCCGAAACACTCACGCTTTTTGCGGCCGCGAAGCAGATGCCAATGGCCAAACTGCCGGAATATCGCTCCAACGTGCAATACCTGGGCGCCGCGCCGGTTGATAACGGCGATGAGGCGCCGATGCGGCCGATGGTGGGGCGGTAGCGTGTCAACGCACCCGTGACCGACTGCCCGGACCTGCATGTGCAGCCCGCCGAAACGACCTTGTAAGCGGACGGGTCGCGCGCCCGGCCATTCCTCATTACGATGGCGGCCCATGCACGCGCGGGGCGTGCCCAATCGGAGGATGCCGTGAGTTTGGCTGTGCTGTGTGTACTGGTGATCGTGGCGATGGTGTGCGGGGCGCAGGGCCGGCGACGCGCTGCGCGCGCGCTGGCGGGAGGTGCGGCGGCCCTGGTGGTAGCCATCGGCTGCGGGCCGGTGCCGGCGTGGCTGCTCGATTCGCTGGAGCAGCCTTTTGAGCATGCGCCGCAGCTGACCTGGGGCCCGCGCAACGCCATCGTGTTGCTCGGTGCCGGCACGTTTCGCGTGGGGCAGACGGTCGAGCCCAGTCTCTTCTCGTATCCCCGCATGGTACAAGCCGCGAAGCTGTACGAGGCATGCCGCAAATCGGACAACGATTGCAAGATCTTCGTCAGCGGCGGCGATGCCCGCCACCACGGTGCGCCAGAAGCGACCGTCTATGCCCGCGACCTCATCGCGCTCGGCGTCGACCGTACCGACGTGCTCCTCGAGCCAAAAAGCATGAACACGTGGCAGAACGCGCAGTTCTCCCGCGCACTGCTCGCGCAGTATGGGCCGGACCGGACGGTGCTCGTCTCTTCGGCCATCCACCTGCGGCGCAGCCTGCTGTATTTCGCGCACTTCGGCATGACGCCGATCCCCGTGCGCGCCGACGATCTGCAAGCCACCGTCTCCCCCTTGCCGCTGGCATACAACTTTGCCCTGACCGATTTCGCGCTGCACGAGTGGATCGGCATTGCGCGCTATCACGTCTATAACGCGCTGGGCTGGAATCCGGCCCGCCTCCAGCCCGGTGAGTCGTAAGGCAAGCGCACAAACAAAAACGCGCCCGAAGGCGCGTTTTTCGTTTCAGCGAGGCGACGGATCAGCTCGCAAAACCCGGCGCGGCTTCGCGCACGGCGTGCTCGGCACCGGCTGCGGGAATCGGCGCTTCCACGTGCAGGCTCGTCGCCTCATCCACGCCCAGGTGCACGTTCATGCATTGCACCGCAGCGCCGGCTGCGCCCTTGCCCAGGTTGTCCAGACGCGCGGTGACGACCATGCGCTCGTCCGAGCCGAACACGAACAGGTCGGCACGGTTGGTGTCGTTGGCGCCCTGCACGTCGAAGAAGCCGTTGTCGAGCGTCGCAACATTGTCAGCCGGCGCCACGCGGATGAACTGCTCGCCCTGGTAGTAATCGGCCAGCACGCGGGCGATGTCCGTCGGGCTCACCTTGCGCGCCAGGTGCTGCGGGTGCAGGCCGATCGTCACGGCCAGGCCCTTGAGGAAGTTGCCGACCACCGGCGTGAAGATCGGCGCGAGGCTCAGCCGGCTCTGCACGCGCATCTCCGGCAGGTGCTTGTGCGCCAGCGCCAGCGCATACGGGCGCGGGCTGTCGAGCTTCGGGTTATTGGCTGCCAAGTAATCGGCGATCATCTGCTTGCCGCCGCCGCTGTAGCCGGTGAGCGAGAACGCGGTGACCGGGTAGTCGGCCGGGACGATGCCCGCATCCACCAACGGGCGCATCAGCAGCACGAAGGCGCTGGCATGGCAGCCCGGCACGGCGATGCGCTTGGTGTTGCGCAGGCGCTCGCGCTGGCCCTGGGCCAGTTCGGGCAGGCCGTAGACCCAGTCGTCCGACGTGCGGAACGCGGTGCTGGCGTCGATGATGCAGGTGTTCGGGTTATTGACCAGCGAGACGGCCTCGCGCGAGGCGACGTCCGGCAGGCACAGAAATGCGATATCGGCGGCATTCAGGAATTTGGCGCGCTCGGCGGAATCCTTGCGCTTGTCGTCGGCGATACGCAGCAGCTCGATATCGTCGCGCTGCGACAGATAGTCGAGCAGGCGAAGGCCGGTGGTGCCTTCCTGACCGTCGACGAAAACCTTGAATGCCATGGTGATCTCGCTAAAAAACTGGGGGCCAAAGACAACGCCGGCAAGCGGTGCCGGCGCGTGAGTTTTGCATTGTAGCGGCTGACGGAGAATTTTCTGCGGCAGCGCAATAAAGTGATTTACTTACCGCTTACCAATGCACTTTGGCGTCGTAATCGATCGTCAGCGGCGCGTGGTCGCTGAACTTGATGTCCTTGAAGATCGACGTACGGCGCGCCGTGGCGGCAATGCCCGGCGTGGCGATCTGGTAATCGATACGCCACCCGACGTTCTTTGCATATGCCTGGCCGCGGTTGCTCCACCAGGTGTACTGCTCGGGGCGCTGATCAAGCGTGCGGAACACGTCGACGTAGCCGACCTCGTCGAACAGCTTGGTCAGCCACGCGCGCTCTTCGGGCAGGCAGCCGGAGTTCTTCTGGTTGCCCTTCCAGTTCTTGATGTCGATTTCCTTGTGGACGATGTTGACGTCGCCGCACAGTACGACCTCGCGGCCCTTTTCGTGGCGTAGGTCTTTGAGGTGCTCCATGAACAGGTCCATGAAGCGGAACTTGGCCTGCTGGCGCTCTTCACCGCTGGAGCCCGACGGCACGTAGACCGAGATGATCGACAACTTGCCGTAGCGGGCTTCGACGTAGCGGCCTTCGGCGTCGAATTCGCCGTTATCGAAGCCGACGATGACTTCATCCGGCTTGTGGCGCGTGTACAGGCCTGCGCCGCTGTAGCCTTTCTTCACCGCATGCTGGAACACGCCGTGGTAGCCGTGCGGCGCCAGGAATTCTGGCGTCATGTCGTCTTGCGCGCATTTCAGTTCCTGCACGCAGACGAAATCGGCGTCCTGCTTGCCCATCCATTCAAAAAAGCCTTTGCTGGCCGCGGAGCGAACGCCGTTGAGGTTGGCGGAAATGATGCGTAACATGGCGGGACTTTTTTGCAGACCAGAGAAAAAAGATGAGCCAAAACAGCGAGTTGCGCCAATCCTTCATCCGCTTTGCGGTGGAAGCCGGCGTGCTGTCGTTCGGGGAATTCGTGACCAAGGCGGGGCGGACGTCGCCCTATTTCTTCAACGCCGGCAAGTTCGCAGACGGTGCGCTGCTGGGCCAAGTCGCGCAATTCTATGCGAAAACCCTGCTGGACTCGGGTGTCGAGTTCGACATGCTGTTTGGGCCGGCCTACAAGGGGATCACGCTGGCGTCGGCCACCGCCGTGGCGCTGGCGGGCCTGGGCCGCAATGTGGGTTTTGCTTACAACCGCAAGGAAGCCAAGGACCACGGCGAAGGCGGCAGCCTGGTCGGCGCGAAGCTGCAAGGGCGCGTGGTGATCGTCGATGACGTGATTTCCGCCGGCACCTCGGTGCGCGAGTCGGTTGAGCTGATTCGCGCTGCCGGTGCGACGCCGGCCGCCGTGCTGATCCTGATGGATCGGATGGAGCGCAGCGGCAACGCAGTGGATATCGGCGAGCGCTCTGCCGTGCAGGAAGTGCAGGCGCAATACGGCATGCCGGTTGTGTCGATTGCCAATCTGGATGACCTGCTGGGATACCTGGATGGAGCGGGTGATCCCGCGTTGGCTGGCTATCGGGACAAGGCCGCCGCCTACCGTGACAAGTACGGCGTCAGCGCGATCTGACCTGTTCTGGAGTTGAAGTCACGGCGCCCCGGCGGACGGTATCTGCCGGGGTTTGTTTTTTTGGCGGGGGCACCATCGGTTTGACGCCCGGCCGCCTTATTCCACCTTCAAGCCATTGAAAGCCGGGTTCCCTGCCGGATACTCCGGCTTCAATCGCTCCATCACACCAAGCAGGATCTCAGCCACCATCAGGCTCCGATGCGACTTCGAGTTCGCCGGGATGATGTGCCACGGTGCGTGCGGAGTGGCGGTGGCGTTGATGGCCTCTTCGTAGGCCGTCATGTACGCCTCCCAGTGACCGCGCTCCTCGATGTCGGCCATGCCGAGCTTCCAGTGCTTGTGCGGATCGTCGACACGCTCCTGCAGGCGGTCGCGCTGCTCGTCCTTGGAGATGTGCAGAAAGCACTTGATGAGGGTGGTACCGGTTTCCGCCAGCATCCGCTCGAATGCATTGATATGTGCGTAGCGGCGCTTGCACTCGGCCGCGTCGATGTCGTCGTGCACGCGGGTGACGAGCACGTCTTCGTAATGGCTGCGATTGAAGATCACGATCTCACCGGCGCCGGGTACCTGAGCGTGTACGCGCCACAGAAAATCATGCGCCAGCTCCAGCGGCGTCGGCGTCTTGAACCCGACCACCCGCAGGCCCAGCGGATCGAGCGCGCGGAACACCGTGCGCACGGTTCCGTCCTTGCCTGCGGTGTCCATCCCCTGCAGCACCACCAGGAGCTTGCGCCGATGCTCGGCATAGAAGATGTCCTGCAGCGTCTCGATGCGCGCCGACAGGGCGGCCAGGCGCTCCAGATCGCTCGCCTTGCTGCCGGTGGTGCATGGCTTGGCGGCCGGATCGAACTTGGCGATCCTGAACTTGGTGCTGCCGTCGAAATACCACTCGTCTAGCGCAGACTTGCCGTTGGATGCCACGAGCCCTCCTTCCTGTGGTGCTGAGCGGGGGCACACAGCCCACGCGTTGGTCAATGCGTCGCAGTCAGCGTCAGCGCATCCAGATCCAGGGTACCTTCGAAGACGGTCGTGGCCGGGCCGGTCATCAAGACCGGCTCACCCACGCCTGCCCAGGCGATGGTCAGATCGCCGCCATGCGTAGCCACCTTGACGGGCGAATCCAGCAGACCCCGCCGGATGCCGGCCACCACGGCAGCGCAAGCTCCCGTCCCACAGGCAAGCGTCTCGCCAGCACCGCGTTCATACACGCGCAGCCGGATCGCGTGGCGATCGACGACCTGCATGAAGCCGGCATTCACACGCCGCGGGAACACCGTATGTGACTCGATCAGCGGGCCGTCTTCCAGCACGGGGAAAGCCTCAGTGTCGTCCACCACCTGCACGGCGTGCGGATTGCCCATCGACACGGTGGAGACCCATGCCGTACGGCCGTTGATCTGCAGCGCGTGCTGCGTGTCGTCGCCTTCGACGCGGGTGGGCAGGCCGTCGGGCAGGAACGGCAGGCGCGCGGCCTCGAACACCGGCGCGCCCATGTCGACTGTGACCTGGCCGTCGTCCTGCATCGTGAGGGTGGCGATGCCGTTCATGACTTCCACGCGCACGGTGCGCTTGGTCGTCAGACCGCGGTCGGTGACGAACTTGACGAAGCAGCGCGCGCCGTTGCCGCAGTGCTCCACTTCGCCGCCGTCGCAGTTGAAGATGCGGTACTTGAAATCGGCGCCTTCGACCGTGGGCCGCTCGACGAGCAGCAACTGATCGGCGCCGACGCCGAAGTGGCGATCGGCGAGTGCGCGCACCTGCCCGCTCGTGAGGGCGAGGGTT
>JAGWNU010000264.1 GCA_028871175.1 Burkholderiaceae bacterium
GCGGGCGATCAACATGGCCGCCAAGATCTGCGTCTTCGTGGTCCTGGTGGCGAGCTACGATCTGCTGCTGGGCTACACCGGCATCGTGTCGTTTGCGCACACCATGTTCTTCGGCATCGGCGGGTATGGCGTGGCGATCGCCATGTCCAACATGGAACCCGGGTGGGGCGCCTTGCTGGCCGGCACGCTGGGTGCGGTGGCCGTGTCGGCTGTGCTGGCCTTCGTGGTCGGGCTGTTCTCGCTGCGCGTACGGGCGATCTTCTTCGCCATGATCACGCTGGCGGTGGCCTCGGCGTTCGCCACGCTGGTCTCGCAGCTTTCCGACTGGACGGGCGGTGAAGACGGCCTGACCTTCAAGGTGCCCGAGGTCTTCACGCCGGGTTTTTCGCTGGGCGATATGGAGTGGTTTGGCGTGCCGCTCAACGGCAAGCTGCTCTCGTACTACTTTGTGCTGGTATGTGCGGTGGTGCTGTTCCTGTTGCTGCTGCGGCTGGTGAACTCGCCGTTCGGACGCGTGCTGCAGGCCATCCGCGAGAATGATTTCCGTGCCGAGGCCATCGGTTACCGCACCGTGGTCTACCGCACCGTATCGACAGTGCTCTCGGCCGTGTTCGCCACGCTGGCCGGCGTGCTGATGGCGCTCTGGCTGCGCTACAACGGTCCCGACACCTCGCTGTCGTTCGAGATCATGGTCGACATTCTGTTGATCGTCGTGATCGGCGGCATGGGCACGCTGTACGGCGCCATCATCGGCACCACGCTGTTCCTGCTCGCGCAGACCTATCTGCAAGACGTGATGAAGCTCGCCAGCGATGCCACGGCCGCTGTGCCGGTCCTGTCGACCCTGCTGCATCCGGATCGATGGCTGCTGTGGCTCGGCCTGCTGTTCATCCTCAGCGTGTACTACTTCCCGCAGGGCGTGGTAGGGCGCTTGCGTGGCAGCCACGACACGCACGAGATCCCGTCATAACGGAGCGCCCGACATGTACGTCGTCGACTGGCTGCACAAGAACGCCCAGCACACGCCCGACAAGTTGGCGCTGGTGGACGTCCACTCGGGGCGTCGCGTCACCTACCGGCAGCTTGACGAACGCGCGAGCCGCTTTGCCGAGGTGCTCACGCAGCAACTGCGGCTAGCGCCTGGGGCGCGCGTTGCCGTACTGGCGCACAACAGTGCCGCGTACTTCGAGATGCTGTATGGCTGCGCCAAGGCGGGCATGGTCATGGTCTGCCTGAACTGGCGCCTGCCGGTGGCTGAACTGCTGCCGATCCTGGAGGACTGCACGCCGGATGTGCTCGTCGCCGGCGATGGCTTCATCGATGTGGCGACGGACCTCGTCCGGGCGCGCCCCATGCAAGTGCTGTACCTTGCCGGCGAGCCATCCGCCTGTGCGCCCGCCGGCTGGCGCGAGTTCGAGGCTGCGCTGGCATCCGCTTCGGGCCACATCATCGACATGCCCTGCCGCGATGAGCACGAGATCTGGCACCTGCTCTACACCTCCGGCACCACGGGCCGTCCCAAGGGCGTGATCCAGACCTATGGCATGGTGTTCTTCAATGCCGTCAACGCCATGCTGGCCAACAAGATCACGCGCGACGACGTGTTCCTGAGCGTGCTGCCGTTCTTCCACACGGGCGGGCTCAACCTGTACGCCAATCCGCTGCTGCATGCGGGAGGGACGGTCCACATCCTGCGCCAGTTCGATGCGCAGACGACGCTCGACAAGCTCGACCGCCGCTCAGGCGAGGGCATCACGATGTTCCTCGCGGTGCCCTCGGTCTATCTGTTCCTGAGCCAGCACGCGGGTTTTGCGCAGGCGGATTTCTCTGCCATCCGCAACATGTCCGCCGGGGGCTCGCCGGTGCCGCAGCCGCTGCTGCAGGCATACCTGGACAAGGGCGTGACGCTCTGCTTCGGGTTCGGCATGACGGAAACGGGACCGACTGTCTTCGTCTGTGACGAGGCTACCGCGCGCCGCAAGATCGGCACCATCGGCAAGCCGGTCGGCTCGATGCTCACGCGGATCGTTGACCCGCTGGGCAACGATGTTGCCCCGGGGGAGCGGGGCGAGCTACTCATCAAGGGCCCTGGCGTCACGCCCGGCTACTGGAACCTGCCGGAGGCGACCGCTGCTGCCATCCGGGACGGCTGGCTCCACTCCGGCGACATTGCCTACGTGGACGACGAGGGCGACTACTACATCGTCGATCGCGCCAAGGACATGTTCATTTCCGGGGGCGAGAACGTGTACCCGGCCGAAGTGGAGAACGTGCTGTTCCAGCTGCCCGAGGTGTCCGAGGCTGCCGTGATCGGGACGGCCGACGCACGCTGGGGCGAGGTGGGCGTGGCGGTGGTGGTCGTGCGTAATGGCGTGGCGCTCGACCCCGATGCCGTCATTGCTCACTGCAAGGCGCGGCTGGCCGGCTACAAGGTGCCGCGCCACGTGCACTTCATCGATGTGCTGCCGCGCACGCCGTCGGGCAAGGTCGAAAAGCACAAGCTGCGCGCGCGGTTCTCGGCGCGCTGAAGCGGTACGCGCGCCGCGTGACCCCAACGTATCCGGAGGCTTCATCCATGCAGACGCCCAGCCTGCGCGTGCTCACCCAGGCAGATTTCAACCGTTTTGCCGCCCTGTCGCGTGACGACAACCCGATCCATTGCGACCCCGCGTTCGCGACGACGACGCACTTTGGCGCCACGGTAGCCCACGGCATGTTCCTGTTCTCGCTGCTGAGCGCGCAGATGACGCGAAGCTTTCCGCAGCCAATGCTGCCCATCGCGCAAAGCTTGATGTTTCCGCGCCCGACGTTCGTCGCCGATGGTGTGGCGGCGGTGCTGGCGTTACAGCCCTCGCCAGGACCCCAGGCCATTGCGCTCGATACCGAAGTCCGCTGCCTGCAGCGCAGGGGCGAGGCATTGGATGATCCCGCCGCACAGGTCACGGCGCACGGCCAGGCCGAACTGCTGCTCGACGCCGATGCCGCTGCGCTGGCTGCCCTGGCAGACGCGGCACCTGCCGGCGACAGCGTGCAGCCCGCGGGCGATGCGACGCTTTATCACCTGCGGGTCGGCCAATCGGCACAGGCCATACGCGCCTTTACCGATGCCGACGTGAGCGGATACGCCGCGCTGGCGGGTGACGTCAATCCCTTCTATACCGACGCAGTATTCGCACGTTCACGGGGCTTTGACGGGGCCCTGGTGCCGCTGCCCTTGCTGGCCGGCATGTTCTCCGACCTGCTGGGCACGCGTCTGCCCGGGCGCGGCACGGGGTGGATGAAACAGGTGCTGCGTCTGCGCTCGGCGGCTTGCGTGGGCGAGCCGCTCACCGCATCGGTGCGCATCGTGCGCCTGCGCGCCGACAAGGCGCTGGTCAATCTTGCCACCGACGTGCGGGGCGCCGATGGCCGGATCGTGCTGCACGGCGAAGCGCTGGTGCTGGTGCGCAACCTCGAAGACAAGCGCTCCGAACTGGCGGCATAGCTCGCAGCGTTTGGCAGTCTCGTAGCAGTGGATGCTTCACAGGAAGGGCAATCACAAGGAGACGATATGAGCACGATGCAAGGGAAGGGCAGCGGCCGCCGTGCGCGCGGTTCGCTGCTGGCAGCGATGGCCTTGTCTGGCCTGGCGGGCCTTGGTGGCTGCGGCGGCAGCAATGACAACAGCGCGCAGGGCAACGTCAAGCCGGCGTTCGTCGGCACCGTCACGGTCACGCACTACGACGGCGTGAGCGACGATCTGCTCACGGCTGGCCTCGGTGCAGCCGGGCTGGCTTCCGCCACGCCTCCGGCGGTGGCCAACGCCACCGCCCCGACTGCCGCGGAACTGCGGCGCCTGGCGATCTACAACAACTACCGTGCGCTGGTGGATACCAACGCCAAGGGCGGCTACGGCACGCTGTACGGCCCCAATGTCGATGCCGGCGGCAACGTTACCTCCGGCAGCGGCATGGTGCCGGGCGTGGAATACGTCGCCTATTCCGATGACGGCTCCGGGCAGCAGAATGTGGTGCTGCTGGTGCAGATTCCCGACGCCTTCGACCCGGCCAACCCCTGCATCATCACCGCCACGTCATCCGGTTCTCGCGGCATCTACGGTGCCATTTCGACGGGCGAATGGGGGCTCAAGAACAAGTGCGCCGTCGCATACACCGACAAGGGTACCGGCGCGGGCCCGCATGATCTGGCCACCGACACCGTGCCCCTGCAAGACGGCACACGCACCACGCGCGCCGCGGCGGGCACCAGGGCGCAGTTTGCCGCGCCGATCACCGACAGCCAGCTCGCCGCATTCAATCTGGCCACGCCGAACCGGCTGGCGTTCAAGCACGCGCACTCGCAGCGCAATCCCGAGAAGGATTGGGGCCGTTTCACGCTGCAAGCCGTGCAGTTCGCGTTCTGGGCCATCAACGACAAGCTGGGCGCACCGGGCTCGCCCACCGGCAGCCCGCTGGCAGTCCGCCCGGACAACACCATCGTCATCGCCTCCAGCGTCTCGAACGGCGGCGGCGCGGCCATTGCTGCGGCCGAACAGGACACCACCAACCTGATCGACGGCGTGGCCGTGGGCGAGCCCGGGCTGAACCTGCCGGCCTCGGCCAACGTGCAGGTGCAGCGCGGCGGCGTCACGCTGCCGGTCAGTGGCAAGCCGCTGTTCGACTACGTGAGCTATGCGAACACGTTCCGGCTGTGTGCGGCCCTGTCGTCCAGCGTGGCGAGTGCGCCCGGCCAGTCCTTCTTTGCGGCCAATGTCGGCTGGCCAGCCAGCGTGCAGGCCAACCGCTGTGCCGCGCTGCATGCCAACGGGCTGCTGTCGTCAGCCACCACGGCCGCCCAGGCCGATGAAGCCCTGCAGA
>JAGWNU010000265.1 GCA_028871175.1 Burkholderiaceae bacterium
GTTGGAAGCAACGGCCGGAAGGCTCCAACTGGGGTGATTTTGGCGAAGACGATCAGCTTGGCCGGCTCAACCTGATCGGCCCGCAGCAGGTGCTGGCTGGTGCGCGCGAGATCCAAGAGGGACTGAGCTTCGCGCTGTCGCTGCCGCTCGATTACCCCGGCGAGAACAAGCTCAATGTGCGTCGCCATCCGCCAGTGCTGCGCCCGACCGTGCGCGACGGCTTGCCCTACGTGAACTTCCCGTTCGGCCGACTCGCACAGGGCGCAACGGACGTGGTCAGTGACGACCAGGTGCTGCTGTCACTGCAATACTCAACGCAGTGGGATGCACTCGCACACGTGGGCGCGCGCTTCGATGCCAACGCAGACGGCATCCCAGAGAGTGTCTATTACAACGGCTACCGTGCGCACGCTGACATTCTCGGCCCAATGGAATACGGCGAGGACGCCCAGTTCACGCCCCATCCGTGTGGCTGCGAAAACAGCCGCGCGCAAGCGCTGGGCATCGAGAACCTGGCGGTCAAGGGAGTACAGGGGCGCGGCGTGCTGATCGATCTGGTGGCACACCATGGGCGCGAGTACCGCACCATCGGTTACGACGACCTGATGCGCGTGATTGAGGCCGACCGTGTCGAGCTCGAGAGCGGAGACATCCTGCTCTTGCGCACGGGGTTTGCTGAGTTGGTGCTGGAGATGCACCGCCAGCCCGACGAGGCAGCGCTCAACAGCCAATGCAGCGCGCTCGACGGCCGCGACGAACGCCTGCTGCAATGGTTGACCGATTCGGGTATCGCCGCGCTCGCGGCCGACAACTACGCAGTGGAGCGCTACCCGGCGCGCAAACCGGATACGCCGGGCCCGCACCCGTTGCTGCCGCTGCACCATCACTGCTTGTTCAAGCTGGGCCTGCCGTTGGGCGAGCTGTGGTACTTGCGCGAACTGGCCGAATGGCTGCGCGCACACGGCCGCTCGCGCTTCATGCTCACCGCGCCGCCGCTGCGCTTGCCCGGCGCGATGGGTTCTCCGGTCACGCCTGTGGCCACTGTCTGATACCTGCTGATGTCTTTCCATTTGCTCCCGTAGTGATGCCCAAGGAACGTGTTTTGATTACCGGCGGCGCCGCCGGCATTGGCGCCGCTTGCGCGCGCCGCTGTCTCGACGACGGCTACGAGGTGGTCGTCATCGACCGGATAGGCGACGGTCTGATCGCCGATCTGAGCGACGTACGGCAGACCGCGCTCGCGCTGTCGCAGGCGCTGGAAGGCGGGCCTATCACCCGGCTGGTGAATAACGTCGGCGTGGTCGTGCCGGCCGATGCCGAGCACCAGACGCTGGAGGAACTCGAGCGTGCCTGGGCGCTGAACGTGCGCTGTGCGCAGCAGTGCATGCAGGCGCTGCTGCCCGGCATGCGCGCAGCGGGTTTCGGACGCATCGTGAACATGTCATCGCGCGCGGCACTGGGCAAGGAGCTGCGCACCGCCTATGCGGCCACCAAGGCCGCGCTGCTGGGCATGACGCGGGTGTGGGCGCTCGAGCTGGGGCATCTGGGTATCACCGCCAACGCGATCGGTCCGGGCCCGATTCGTACCGAACTGTTCGACCGTGCCAACCCGCCGGATGCGCCGCGCACTCAGGCCATCGTCGACGCCATACCTGTCAAGCGCATCGGGACGCCAGACGATGTGGCACACGCTGCCGCCTACTTGCTTGATGCCCGCAGTGGCTTCGTGACAGGCCAGGTCCTGTACGTCTGCGGCGGCATGACCGTGGGTGTTGCAGGCGTCTGAAATTGCACACCCCATAACAACAACGACTGGAGAAATCGCTATGCAGAAACTCACTGCATTCTTCACTGAACTGATGCGCAAGTATTTGCCGGATCCGTTCGTCTTTGCACTCGGCCTGACGCTGCTGACCATGGTGCTGGCGGTACTGGTTCAGGGCCAGGCCGTCACCGCGCTGGTGTTGGGCTGGGGAAAGGGCTTTTGGTCGCTGCTGGCATTCACCACACAGATGGCCGTGATCCTGGCCATGGGTTACGTGCTGGCCACCGCCCCGCTTACCGAACGTCTGCTCGACCGCGTCGTGGCGCGCGTCGACAACCCGCGCGCTGCGGTGATTGTCGCCACCCTCGTCGGCGGTATCGGCAGCTACTTGAACTGGGGCTTCGGCTTGGTGATCGGCGGCATCGTCGCGCGCAAGCTCGCACTGCGCGTGCGGGGCGTGCACTATCCGTTGATCATCGCGTCGGCCTATAGCGGGTTCACGCTGTATGGACTCGGGTTGTCGGCCAGTATCCCGGTGCTGATCTCGACCAAGGGCCACCCGCTGGAAGCGCAGATGGGCGTGGTTCCGCTGTCGCAGACCATCTTCTCTCCGGCGATGCTGTTGACCAGCCTGGTGGTGCTGATCACCCTGCCGTTGCTCAATGCGTGGCTCCATCCGAAGCCTGGCCAGCCCGTCAAGGAAATTGCGCGCGATGCCGAAGGGCAGGCCACCGCCAGCGTCGCGCTCGACATCGACGAGGGCAGCACGCTTGCCAACCGCCTCAATCACAGCCGCATGCTCAGCGGGCTGATCGGCATCATCGGCATTGCCTATGTCGTGCTGCACTTCCGGGCTGGCGGCTCGATGGATCTGAACCTGATCAACTTCATCATCCTGTTTCTCGGGATCCTGCTGCTGGGTACGCCGATCCGCTACGTGGAAAAGCTCAACGAGGGCATTCGTACGATTGGCGGCATCATCCTGCAGTACCCCTTCTACGCGGGCATCATGGCCGTCATGGCGTCATCGGGGCTGGTGGAAACCTTTTCGCACGGATTCGTGAAGATCGCCAGCGCCGAGTCGCTGCCGTTCTGGGGGCTGGTCAGTTCGTTTGTGATCAACTTCTTCGCGCCCTCGGCCGGCGGGCATTGGGTGATCCAGGGCCCCTTCATGGTCGATGCGGCAAAGGCTATCGGAGCATCCGTCCCGCACACCTCGATGGCAGTGATGCTCGGCAATGCCTGGAATGACCTCGTGCAACCCTTCTGGCTGCTGCCCGCCTTGGCGCTGTCCAAGCTCAAGCTCAAGGACATCATGGGCTACACGGTCATCATGATGTTCTGGATCGGCATCGTGTACACGGTCGCTGTACTGGTCTGGAACTGATCTGAGGATGGAGACCCGCTGATGCTTTATCTCGTCCACATGCAGGTGAACATTCCGGCAGATATGGATCCCGAACGGGTAGACGCCCTGAAGGCCGAGGAGAAGGCTTTCTCGCAGCAACTGCAGCGGGAGGGCAAGTGGCGGCATCTCTGGCGCGTTGCCGGGGAGTACGCCAACTACAGCGTGTTCGACGTGGAGTCGAATGACCAACTGCATGCGCTGCTGAGCGCGCTGCCGCTATTTCCGTTCATGGCGATTCGCGTGACGCCGCTGGCGCATCACCCTTCTGCACTGGCGGTCAACTAAGGCGAGGCGGCATGGCTTTCTTCATCGAGACGTTTGACAAGCCCGGCTCGGCCGAGCTCCGGCTGAGTGAGCGCGACAGGCATCTGGCTTTTTTACAGCAGCACCGGAAGCTGTTACTTGCCTGTGGCGCGAAGCTCAATGACGACGGCAGCAACGCAGGTGGCGGCGTCTACATTGTGGACGTCGCCACGCGCGCCGAGGCGGAGCAGTTCATTGCCCAGGATCCATACACCCTGGCTGAGCTGTTTGAGCGCGTGAATATCACGCGCTGGCGCAAGGCGTACGTTGACGGCGTCTGCTGCTTGTAGCGCAGACGGGTAGAGCGGATAGCGTTGCAGTGCTTCCTGGTACGTGGGACCGAGCGCGCGCTTGAATTCCGTTTGCTTGGCGGAGGGGCGCAGCCGCTTGGGAGTGGAGACTCGGAGCAGCCAGCCGTTGCGGTTTTTGGTCTGGTGCAGATAGGGGGGCACGTCTTTTCCATCGGAAGACGGAAAACGCGCTGGGGGTCTTTGTACCAGCGCTTTGTACCAGATTGAACCGTTGAGCAAAGCGGGGAACCCGATCCATTTCCGAAAATCCCTTGTAAATCAAGGGTTTTCGGGTGCTCTGGGGCGCTGGGCAAACAAAAAGCCGCTGAACCTTGCGGAACAGCGGCTTCTTTTGCAACTGGTGGCGAATCAGGGACATTTTCGAAAATTTCAAAAATACCCTAAATTCCAGCATATTCTGGGCTGCTTGGTTATTAATGTAGCAACTCGGTGTATCAGAATCAACATATTTTGGTAGATTTGTTCAGAGTGGATGACGGCTTTGCCTCGGTCGCCTCCCGTCAGCAATGAGGCCCGGTCTGGGATACGGAATAACGGCGACCGCGTGGCCGGCCCTACCGGGTTGTGCGAGCCAATAGTGGTAAACGAATCGGCGCGTCACACTAAGACGAACTGCGGGGGTGGCTGCTCGCGGCCACATGACCATGGGAGTCTGTGTCAATGCGATACATGACGCGGTTGTGCGATGGCGGAGGACTGACTTGGTCCGAAGCAGCGGTGCTAATCTGCTGCGCAAATGCCGTGCCGGTCGTGTCGGCGGCTGCGTGCTTCGGAACCAGCCTGGTGCGGCATGGATAGCCGGCGTAAAGAAGCTTAGAAGGTTATCTTTCACGCAGCGCTGATGGTGGTGGTCGCAGGGCGATTGCCTAAACGCTATAACCCCAGGAGAACGTTCCATGGACGTACAGCAACTCGTTTCCGAATTCCTTGCCTCTGAACAGGGGAGCCAGGCTACCCAAGCCCTGGCTGCTCAAGGCATCAGTACGGGCGATGCGCAGGCGATGCTGAGCCAGGCAGCAGAGACGGCGCACGCCCACGTTGAAGAACAGAATG
>JAGWNU010000266.1 GCA_028871175.1 Burkholderiaceae bacterium
GATGGAGCCGGAGCACACGCCCCCGAACGGGCCTTGCGGCACCGGGTAGGCCGGCGCCGCCAGGTTCGGCTGAGCGACGAAATCGAGCGCGTAGGCGATCGAATTGGTGTCCGGCAGCCCGCCACGCGCGCCAAGGGCATTCAGTCCGAAGCGCCAGGTCAGCAACTGATGGATTGAGCTTGGGTCGAGCGGCCAATGGCTGACGTGCCCGCGCTTGACCCGCGGCCCGATCAGCACCATCGGCACACGGAAGCCGAGGTAGCCATCGTTGCCCAACTGTGTCTCTGCGGCAGAGACCGGGCGCTTGAACGGCGGCACGTGGTCGAAGAAGCCGCCCCACTCGTCATAGGTGATGATCAGCAGCGTCTTTTGCCAACCCGGTCCATTACGTACGGCGTCATAGATCTGATTGAGAAAGACCTGCCCGTTGCGGATATCCGAGTTCGGATGATCATCGGCCGATATGCCTTGCGGGTTCTCCCCGGTAAAGCGCGGATCAACGTATGAGAACGCAGGCAGGGTGCCGGCGGCGGCGTCCGTCAGAAACGTCGCGAACGGTTTGGAGGTATTGAGATACTTGGTACCAAACAGCGCCGTGAACGGCACGTCGCTGAAGTAATAGTTGGCCGATACGCCCTTCTCGGCAAAGCGATCGAAGATGGTCGGCAGTGAACAGGTTGCATTGGAGTTGTGCAGCCGGTCGGTCTCGCCACACATCAGGTAGAACCGGTTCGGATACGTCTCCGCCAGAATGCCGCAGTGGTAGCTGTCGCATACCGTCCAATCGCGAGCGGCGGATCCGAAGAAAGACAGATCCTCGGCCTGGTAGTAGCCGATGGGGAACAGGTCGCCAGGCGTCTTGTTGGTGTCAGCCGTGAGCAGCCATCCGTCCATCTTCCCGCCGTCGAGCTGGGTGCGCGCGCCCTCGTAGCTGTGATCCGGATCGGCAAAGCCGCAGCCCTGGAAGCCATATTTCGGGTCGGTCGCCAGGCGGAAGGAATTCTGCAGGTTGCCAAACGCGTCGATGAACTGGAGTCCAGCCTGCTTTCCGTCAGCGCCGGGCAGCCAGCCCAGATAGTGGTCGAACGATCGGTTTTCCATCACCACCAGCACGACATGGTCGATGCCGGACTGTGCCGGGGTGGGCAAGGTTGGCGGCACCAGTTGCGCTGGCGCGGGCGGGTTTCCGACGGCTGACGAGCTGGACGGGTCGCCTGCGACGCTGCCATCGCCGCCACCTCCGCACGCCGACAGGCCTGCACCTGCCAGCGTGGCGGCGGCCGCGCCAAGCAATCGGCGGCGCGTGCGAAAACGCGCCGTTGAAGTTTTCTGAGTCACGCTGCTTCTCCTGCGGATGAACGGTCCAGAGGGTGTCTTTGGATCGCGCGGACAGTAGCAGCGCACCCTGGACGCTTTCGTGACAGGTTTGCGAAGTAGAGGCGTGGCTCTTATTCAAACAGTCTGAATGCGGCGCGTGCGGCACATGGCGCTAGGACCGGTTCGCGGATGAGACGCGTGAGCGCAACGGCGTGTCCGTCGCCGCGCTTGAAGACGGATGAGCTGGCTATCGCAGGCAGTGGCAGACGTCCCGCGCCCACCGGCTGCAGTGCCCATCAGGCATTGCGTGCAGGGTCCAGCGCGTCGTCGCGCCAGATGAAGAAGTTCTCGGCGGATCGCTTGGCCTCGCGCTTTGCAGCCGCGGCCAAGGTTGCGATGGTGTCGCCATCGACGGCGGCGCCTGCCTGGATGGGGACCACGCCGACCGCAATCGATACGAAGCCGTAGAAACGAAGATCGCCGTGGCGGTCCTCGCTCCGGATGCCGCCCGCCGCGATATCCGCGGGTGTGTATAGCTGGACGGCCCTGGCATCGAATTGCGTCATCGCCTCGCGGATCCGGCGCTCCCAATCGTCGCTTTGGAAAAGAATCAGGAAGTCATCCCCGCCCACGTGCCCCAGAAAGTCCTTCTGAGGCGCGCACGCCTGTGTCAGGGTTGCTGCGGCCAGTTTCAGCATTTCATCGCCATGCCAATAGCCGTACTGATCATTGAACGGCTTGAAACTGTTCAGGTCGCAATAGCACGCATGAAACGGCACCTGGCTTGCCAGCAGCCGCTTGATATGCGCATCGATGGGAATATTGCCCGGCAGGAACGTGAGCGGATTCGCGTAGCGTGCCGCTTCAATCCGTATTTCCGTAACGGCACGGACCAATGCTTCGCCCGTCGCCAGGCCAACATACTGGCCCTGCTCAACGATGACCAACCCTTGGGTGAGATACCGCTGGTCCTGCGCGGTCAGCACATTTGCCAGCGCCTCCATCGTCGCGCTTCTTTCCACGACCACGGGAGAGGTGTTCGCGAACTCCATGCAACTCTTCCTGCCATAGAGCTCCCGGTGATACGGGTGCGCATACGCATCCACGAAGGTATGCCTGTTGATGAGGCCGACGGTTCGCCCTTGCTCGACAACGGCAACGGCGTGGAGCGCGGGGTGCCTGGTAAACACGTCCAGCACGTCGTTATTCAATGCGGAGGGCGACACGCTCGGCGCCTTGATCAACAACCGGCTTGCTGAAAAAGCACGTTGCGGGACTTTGACCGTTTCCGGAAACACGGCAATCACATTGGCCTTGATGGCTTCCAGCGCAGGCCCCTGCACGCTGTGCCCCGGCGTGGCACTCGGCCTGCCGAAGACGAAGCCTTGGGCACATTCGATGCCGATATCGCGGCAGACCCGTAAGTCGTCGAGATTCTCGAGGCCCTCGGCAATCAACAGGGCATGGCTCGCGGTCGCGAGTCCCTTCAGGTAGCGCAGCGCTTCAAGACGGAAGGCAGAACGCGCGGCCCCATCGACAATGGACCGGTCAATCTTGACGTAGTCGGGTTGCAGGGCAATCCACAGGCTAAGGTTGGCGTTTCCCGTTCCGTAGTCATCCAGCGCAAGCTGGGCGCCGGCTTCTCGAATACGCCGCAGCGACGCTTCAAGCGAGTCCAGGGGCATTGGGCTCGCTTGCTCGGTCAGTTCGATGACGATTCTAGAGAAGGCAAATTGCTGGCGACTCATGAAGGCGCGTACATCGTCTTCGCAGTGGTCGATTTCGCGGATGGCATCCGCGCTCAGGTTCAGAAACAGCTTGCCCGGCAGCTTCATCTGCCCGAAGGTTTCGATGCTCAACCGTGCCGCGAATCGCTCGAGCTGGATGACGCAGTGCTCGCGCAGCGCCTGTTCGAAGAGCGCCTGCGGACGCTCGAGCGGGGAACCGGCAGGTCCGCGAATCAGGGCCTCATAGCCGAGCAACTCGCCGGAAGGCAGATTTGCGATGGGCTGAAATACGGTGTGCAGAAGCCCGTTCTCCATGCAGTCCGCAATGGACATGGGCGGAGGCGGTACAGATAGGGCGCTACCCTGGCGAGGCAGTCCGAGAAGAGAGGTTTGGGGACGCATGGCGTTTCAGGCGTTGACAAAGCCGAAGTGGCGGTCGGATCAGTGCAGGCGTTCTTCAGCGGAGGCCCAGCGGGGGCGGCCGCCCTCGGGCAACCTCACGGCAGGCGATGCGCCGCTGCCTGGGCCGGCGACACTGTGCCGGTCAGGCGAGGGCTGGAAAGCGTCATCGGGAGCCGCGTCGTTCAATGGCGTGTGCTTCCGGTGGATGCGGTCGCCGCTGGACCTGGCCGTTGCGGCAGCGACGATGGGTGCTGAGCGTCAGGCACGGAGGTCGGCCAGGAGATGTTCGATCACCGGGCTGAGCTCGAGCGCAGAAAAGCCTGCCTTGGTCAGCACACAAAGACCGACCGCCGTGTTCAGAAGCCGCTGTGCAGTCTTTGTTGCATCGAGACGTTCATCGAACTCGCCGGCTTGTTTTCCGGCAATCAGAAGTTGTCCGAACGCCTGTGCCATGGTGAAGAACCCGGCCCGTACGCTTTGCCGGACGTCATCGTCGTGCGCGGCGAGTTCCGTTGCCATGTTCACGAGGAGACAACCTTGGCCGTCATCGTTGTCGGCTGTTCCGGCAACCAATAATTCCTGCAACCGTTCGAGGCGCCCGGGCGATTCGCTTGCCCGTCGGATGGCAGCCGATCTTGCTTCAGCGTACTTGGCGATCACTTCCAGAAGGAGGTCTCGCTTCGAGCCGAAGCTGTTGTACAGGGACGATTTGGACAATCCCATGGTGTCGGCGAGAGCGGCGACAGGCGTCGCTTCATAACCATGGCGCCAAAAGGTCTGCAGCGCGAGCTGTAAGGCGTCTTCTCTTTCAAACTGAACCGGTCGTGCGGCCATCGGTGTGCTGCTTGGGGTTGCTCGCAATTGTGGAACGAGCGTACCAAAACCAGATGTCCATCCTGTGACACGCGCGATGGGCAAGCGCGCAATCGGCTGCTCCGCACCCGCCTGCGTGCCAACGGCGTGTGCCATGGCGTGCTCGAGGCACTTGCGCTTGTCGAGCCAGGTGAGGGAATCGGTGCCCTGTCGACCAGGCCGTTCGTTAAAAGGCCGTATCCGAAGGGCCGTCCCCTGACCAGGGCCGACCTCTACGCTGGCGTTGCGGCAGGCATCCGCGCCAACGGCAAGCGCTACGCGAGCTTGTTCGAAGCCCATGCGGTCGATGCGATGGGGGCGCAGATTGATGTGACCTGCGAAGGCGGGCGACGCTTCCGTATGTTGCGCGTTGACGCGAGTAGGGGGAAGAAAGCCACTGCACCCGCCATCGCGCCGGTAGGCCGGATGCGAGCAGTGTGTCCAGGCGTGTGTTTCGGCAGCCCGCATTGTCGCCATTCGGTAGCAGGGCGGGAGTGGTCGACGCCTGAAC
>JAGWNU010000267.1 GCA_028871175.1 Burkholderiaceae bacterium
CTCGGCCTTTCGCGCTGGCGCAGCATGACCACCGGCGCGAGCAGCAGTGCAGCCGCCACGAACCGCGAGCCCATCATCAGGAAGGGGGGCAGGTCGGTCAGCGCAAAGCGGATGGCGAGATAGGTGGTGCCCCACACCACGTAGGTGATGAGCAGGCACAGGGCGATGAAGGGGGACATGGCGGGGCCTCGGCTAGCAAGCCCCGATGCTACTCAAGGTGACGTAGGGCGCAAAACGAGTTTTGCTATCGCTCGTTGTGAGTGGCGTTAGCAAGCACGCCAATAACGGCGTGCGGAACGACGGCATGTCGACGCGGCAAACGCGCACCACCGGATTCCAGGCGCGGTGGAGCCCGTCAGATCACCCGGAACCCGTGTGTTCCATCCCGTTGCAATTGCTCGACCAGCCCGAATTCCCAATCGAGATAGGCCTGCATCGCGGCGCGCGGCGCGCTGGTGCCTTCATACGGACGGCGGTAGCGGTCGATGCGATTTGAGGCCAGGCGGGATTCGCCGGTTTCAACCGGCAGGCCGGCAGCGACCCATGCCGCAGTGCCACCGTCCAGCACCCACACTTCGGCCGGCGTCAGCTCGGCAAGGTCGACGGCGGCAAAGCGGGCGAGCTGGCTGGAGCCGCAGGTGACCACGTAGCGGCGTGCCGCCGGAATGCGCGTGAGCGCGGCGCGCAGGTCGGAACGCACGGCAAACCACGCGCCCGGAATGTGCCGCGCAACGTAATGGGCGCTGCGCGTGACATCGATGACGGCCGTGTCACCGGCTTCCAGCCAGCCGGCCAGGGCGCGGGCGTCGATGGTGCGTACGGCAGGCGGCTGGGGAGCCGGCGGCTGCCATGCACCGGTGACGCTGCGCTCGCTGGCGCAGACCGGATCGACGACATAGACCTCCCAGCCCATCTGCGCGAGCCACGAGGCCGACATGTCGGCACGCACGCCATCGTCATCGGCCAGAACAATGCGGGCGCCGCGCACGGCGGCCGTATGATCGGTTTCCTGCACGAGCTGCCCGCCGGGCGCACTGGCAAAGCCGGGCAGGTGGCCCGCGGCGTACTCCTCGGGCGTGCGTACGTCGAGCTTGTAGAGCGTGCGGTCCGGCGCCTCGAGTTTGGCCACGTCAGCCAGCGCAATGCGCGGTACGTTGGCGCGTTCGGCCACGGCACGCGCATCGGCTTGCGCCTGCGCGCGCGTTTTGGCGGACACGTCCAGCGGGTGCCGGCGGCTGGCCCCATGGTCCAATGCCTGATCCGCCAGCAGCCAGCCGATGGTGCCGTTGCGCAGTGCCGCCACCGGGTTGGGAATACCGGCATTCACGAGCGATTGCGTGCCGATGATGCTGCGTGTGCGCCCCGCGCAATTGACGATGACCTGCGTGCTCGGGTCTGGCGCCAGCTCGCGGATGCGCAACACCAGTTCGGCGCCCGGCACGCTGGTCGCCGTGGGGATGCTCATGGTCTGAAACTCTTCATAGCGGCGCGCATCGACGATGACCACGTCGCGCCTGGCGTCGAGCAGCGCCTTGACCTCCTGCGCGCTGAACGACGGCGTATGGCGGTGCGCCTCCACGTATTCACCGAAGGCCTTGCTCGGTACGTTCACGTCCTGGAAGACCTCGCCGCCGGCCGCACGCCAGCCGTCGAGTCCGCCTTCGAGCAGATACACGCGCGTATAGCCGAGCTTGGCGAGCCTGGCGGCAGCGCGCGTGGCGAGGTCCACGCCGTCGTGCTCGCCGTACACCACGATCAACGTATCGCGGCGCGGAATGCGCGACCACGCCTCCAGCTCCAGGCGCGAAAGCGGCAGGTTCGCCGCCCACAGCGGATGCGCCTGGGCGTACGGGTCTTCTTCCCGCACGTCGAGCAGCGCGATCTCCTTGCGGGCCAGCAGGGCGGCGCGCACGTCGGCATACGCGAGCGTCGGGACATGGGTTTCGGCCAGCGGTGCGGCGACCAGCGATTCGATGGCGTCGATAGGGCTGCTCATGGTGCGGGCGTGTCCTTGGAACGGTCCCAGAGATTGGGCAGGTGGGTATTCGAATAACCGGAGACGAAGGGCTTGCGCTCGCCGTCTTCCGTGTAGACCGAGCGTTGGATGCCGCCGATGTTGCCGCCGTACACGTGGATGCTGATCGAGGTGCGATCGTCAAAGGCGTTGTGCACGCGGTGGATGTCGCCAATGCGCGGGGAAACGCGCTCCACAGCGCCGGGCTCCAGGCGGATGGCGGGGCCGTCCGGTTGGGGTTTGCCCTGTGCGTCGAGCTTGAACGGTTGCGAATATTCGGCGCCGCGCAGCATGCCGATCAGGCCCCACGTGGTGTGGTCGTGAATGGGCGTGCGCTGGCCCGGGCCCCAGACGAAGCTGACGATGGAAAAGCGCTCGCCGGAATCGGCATGCAGCAGGAACTGCTGGAAGTGCTCGGGGTGCGGCTGTGCGTATTCGACGGGTAGCCAGTCGTCGTGGGAAACAAGCGCACCGAGCAGGGTGCCGGCGCGCGAGAGGATTTCGGCTTCGGTTGGCTGCTGATCCAGCAGGCGCGACAGCGCCGTCACGAAATCACGCAGCTGCGCGATGGACTGCGGTTGTGCGGGGGCCTCAGCGGAAACGGCAGCGAGGGCAGACGTGCTCATCGAGAGGTTCCTGATGTAGGGGTCTTGCACATCTTGCTGGAGTTGGTTGGTGGCGTCTACCTAAACCCCAAGTGCCGTGCGGGCGACGGCGAGCAGCACGAAGTCGTTCTCTCGCGGGTGGATGCGGCTGCACCGCCGCCGCTGATGATGGACAGCGGCACACCGGCGTCTCCTGCCTCGGCTGCGTGATCGAGCAGGACGCGATTGGTCAACGGCTCGATCGATGCGAGGTCAACGTGGGGGGCCGTATTTCGGCAAGGGCCGAAACTGCTCAGGGGGGCCTCCACTTTTGACGCGCACGTTTGCGCTTGTGGCCTAGCGCGCGTTACCCGAATGGGATTCCGCACTGGGTCGCGAGCCGCCGTGCGGGCCAGCGGTCCCTGGCGCTTCCGCAACGTTCTTGGGCAGGTTGGTGGCTGGAGTGACGGCGTCTGGCGCGTTGTTGCCACCCTTGCCAAAGCGCGCCGCCAGACGGTCCTGCACGTCGGTCAGCTGGGCCTGCTCTTGCGCTTTTTGTGCGCGCTCCGTCTCGGCCTGCTTGGCAGCGGCGGCTTGCTCAGCCGGCGTGGGTGGCGGCAGTTTGCCGTGGGCGGGAGGCGGCAGCGCAACCGCGGTCAAGCCAATGGCTGCCGCGGCGAGCCACAAGCCGGAGCGTCGAACGTTCTGGGGTATTTGCGGCATGGCAATCTCCAGGTGGGGATCGCCAGGGTTCAGCAAGTGCGATGCCGCGTGAGTTCAGCGCCCCTCGGCAAGCGCGTTGTGCAGCACCGTCTTGAGCAGGTTGAACACGGGGTTGTCGTTGTCTTTCCGATAGGCCATCCAGAGTTCGACCGGCTTGGCCGGCGTGGTGCGCACCGGGCGGTAGACGACGCCCTCGAAGTGCAGCATGGCCGCCGCTGCCGGGATGAGCGCCACGCCGATACCCGCACGCACCAGCGCCAGCATCGAGTGGATCTGGCTGACGTATTCAACGATGTCGGGCAACACCTCGGCGCGCTCGAACAGGCTACTCACCATCTGGTGGAAATAGCGTGCCTCGTATGGCGAATACATGAGCAGCGGCTGGCCCTCGCAATCGCGCAGGCTGGGGCGTTGCGGCCAGTTGTCGGCTACCGCTTCCGGCAGGGCGATCACCAGCGCTTCCTGCGAGCACGGCACGGCAATCAGTTCGCCGTGCTCCACCGGCGGGCGCAGTAGGCCGACGTCGATTTCGCGCGCATCCAGCGCCGAGAGTTGCGCGCCGCTCACCATCTCCTTGAGCGTCAATCGCACGCCGGGCGAGGCAGCACGCACGGCACTCACCAGCGAAGGCAATTTCCCGTAGCCGACCGACGCGGTAAACCCGATCGCCAGTTGGCCCGCCGCGCCGGTTGCCACGCGCCGGGCCGTGGCCGCCGCCTCATCGGCCAGGCGCAGGATGCGCGACGCATCGGGCAGAAAACTGCGCCCCGCCGCCGTCAGCTTGACGGAGCGGCTGTTGCGCTCCAGCAGCTCCGTGCCGACCTGATGTTCGAGCAGGCGCACCTGGCGTGACAGCGGCGGCTGCGTCATGTGCAGGCGCTCGGCCGCCCGTCCGAAGTGCAGTTCTTCGGCCACGGCGACGAAGCAGCGGAGTTGGCTGAGTTCGAACATCGATTCAAAACCTGTATGGATGGAGCCGCCGCTTATCTTGAATGGGAAAGATCGCCGGTGCAAGACTCAGCTCGCGGGTCAGCCGGAAGGGCCAACAACGAGCATCAGGCACCGGGCGTATCCACGAAAAGCGCAGAAGTCGGGCGGGCCTTCTGACGCCGCGACTCTGAACCAGGCGGCCGCCACGTCATGCGCGCCCGCAGGAGCCAAAGCCCGGATTAGGGAAGACCCTGTATCAATACAAGACTTGTATTGATCGAGATAGTAGTTGGTTTGGATTTGAATTAATCGGGAGGCAAAATTCCGCTCACCAACAACATCTTCATCACTGCATCAGGCAGAGCGAGACATGTCCCGATACACGCCCAAAGAATTCGCCCAACAGATCGGCTCCGGTCTGCTGTCGTTCCCGGTCACGCACTTCAAGGCTTCCGATCTGTCGTTCGATGAACCGGCATACCGTGCGAACCTCAACTGGCTGTTCAGCCACGATGCCGCGGGCCTGTTCGCCGCGGGTGGCACGGGTGAATT
>JAGWNU010000030.1 GCA_028871175.1 Burkholderiaceae bacterium
GTCTCGCCCAGCTTGCAGCGCGTGCGGCCCAGCGCGTCGTTCGACAGATAGGTGTGCTGCGTCTTGTCCCAGGCGATCGGCTTGCCGGTGAAGCAGTAGATCAGGAAGATCTTCCACGCCCGGCAGACCGAGAAGAAGTTGATGAAGTTGTTGACCACCAGCCTGGGCAGACACAGCACTGCCTGCAGCGGGCCATTGAGACGCCCGACGAAGTACACGCGCTGCGCCAGCCGATTGATGAGCAGCGTGGCATTGATGGCCAGCAGATCCTGCATCCAGATCGTGCCGACCACGAAGGCGCCTTCCGACGCCGTCACCCAGCCCTTGTCCAGGAGCACGGCCACCAACAGATAATTGAGCGACAGGGCGTAGGCCAGGATGGAGAACAGCGCCGTCAGCACGCCCTTGCGGTCACGGAAGAACATGTACTTGGTGATGAGGTTGCCTTTCCACCCCATCTGCAACCAACCCTGGAACGCAATGCCGAGGACCCAGCGGGCGCGCTGCCGGTAGGCGGTGCGGAACGTGCTCGGGAAGTACTCGCGCGTGGCCAGCAACTGCGGGCGCGCCTCGCGACGCCGGTTGGTCCACCAGTGCGTGGGCTGCCTGCCGGTGCCATCGGCAACCGGCGCCGTGTTCTCGCAGACCGGGAAGTGCACGAACGCTTCGCGCATGCCCAGCTCGCGCAGGCGGAAGCTGAAATCGTAGTCTTCGGTCAGCGTGCTGGTATTGAAGGGGGCGTCCCCTCGCACCTTCATCACCGCCTCGATCGCACGGCGGCTGTAGCACAGCGCCACGCCAGCGCCCGGCACCGTGCCAGTCAGCGCCTGGCGCGCAACGAGGTCTTTCTGATGCGTTTCAGAAAAATCATCCATGTAGGTGCCGGCCACCCACTCGTACCACTTGCGCTCGAGCGACAGCACCGGCAATTGCACGAGATCCTGGTCGCTGATGAAGTAATTGAAATACTTCAGCTCCAGCGGGTGGATCACGTCTTCGCAGTCATGCATGATCACCCCCGCAAACCGGATACCGTGGCCGGCTTCGTAGCGGATGATGGTCTGGATGATGGTGTTCAGGCAGTCGGCCTTGCAGGTGGGGCCGTCATGTGTGACCGCGGCGCGCACGACGCGTCCAGGGTACCGGCGCACCATGCGCTCGACCTCGGTGGTGGTCTCGGCATCATTTCGATAGGCACCGGCAAAGATGATGAAGCGCGTGTACTCCATCGTCGCCAACGTGTTCTCCACCATCTTGGCGATGACGTCGTATTCCTTCCAGGCGGGCACCATGATCGCGAGCCATTGCTCTTCGCGATCGCGCAGCGCCTGTGCCGAGATCGTGACGGGCGTACGCCCGCGCTGCGGCCAGAGCCAGAGTTCTCTCACCCAGTAGAAGGCGTCGAGGAAGAAATCGTCGGCGGTGCTGATGAGAATGACGAGCGTGGTCGCCACCGTCAGCGTATTGAGCAACGCCACGTAGATGTCCCATGGCAGGTCGCTCATGACCCCTCCCCGGTGCCGGCTCGTTGCCAGTGGCAGGCATACCCGCCGCTGTGCCCCTCGTTACGCACTATGGCGCCCATCGCTTCCCCATGCTTTTTTATGAACCCGACGCAATCCATGTCTGCGTCGTTACTTCGTTCTTGATTGGCTTCGGCGTGAGGTAACGCGAGGACCATACCAACGGCCGCGAGGGCGCGCCGTTATGCGGCCCTGCCCGCTCATCGGGGCTCATGGCAACGGTTGGACCCTCAGGGTTGTTGCATGGGTGAACGCAAAAGGGGGCGCGCCACGGCTCGACGAGCATCGCCATGGCATGCGTTGCGCATGGCCGGCCGGCAACGCTCATCCGTGCCGCGTAGATGACAGCCCTACGAATGACCGATGCGCTGCGGGGTGGGGCGCAGGGTGTTCGGGTGAGGCGCGCGATGCCTGTCCCGGGGGGCGTTTGCAGACCAATCTAGGAGTGAATGTCGCACGACCGCGCGTCTCGAGAACAAAGCCTTGCCGGACAAGGCTGCGCGCAGCACGGCGCAGCCGACGCACGATCCACATTGGTATCGGACTGCGATTCGCAGACAACGCCTTCGGCTTCGCTCGCGACCGTTGGCGCAGGACGACTGCGCCGGCAATCTTGACCGGCCTGCGCGAGCGAATCGGTTGCAACGCTGAAACACAAAGCCGCGCTCTAGGCGCGGCTTTCATGGGCTGGCGTGCGCGTATGCGTCAGAACTGTTCCCAGTCGTCGGCATCGTTGGAGGTGGTTGCCGGGGCGAGCTTGCCTGACCTGGGCACAACGGCAGAAACAGCAACGGCCGGGGCGACAGCCGGCTCCGTTCGCGGTTGCGCCGGCATCTTCAAGGCGGGCGGCGCGGCAACGCGCTTGCGCACAGCGCGTCCCGTCGACGTCGTTGCTGCGGCAGGCTTGCGCTGAAGCGGTTTTGCGGCAGACGCTGATGCAGCCCCGGGTGCGGCAGCCGATGCGACCGGCGCGGCGTGCGTGCCCGCCGGCGGCAGGCGGAACGAAGCCACGGTCTCGCGCAATACACCCGCCTGCTCTTCGAGCGATTGCGCCGCGGCTGCGGCTTCTTCCACCAGCGCCGCATTCTGCTGCGTCACCTCATCCATCTGCGTCACGGCCTGGTTGACCTGCTCGATACCGGCACTCTGCTCGTCCGATGCCGCGCTGATCTCGCCCATGATGTCGGTCACGCGCTTGACGGCCACCACCACTTCGTCGATTACCGCGCCGGCTTCGGTCACGAGCGTCGAGCCATTCTCGACGCGGCCGACCGAATCATTGATGAGCTCCTTGATTTCCTTGGCAGCCGTGGCCGAGCGTTGCGCGAGGCTGCGCACCTCTCCGGCCACCACGGCAAAGCCACGACCCTGCTCGCCCGCGCGCGCGGCTTCCACCGCCGCATTCAACGCGAGGATGTTGGTCTGGAAGGCAATCCCTTCGATCACGCCGATGATGTCGGCAATCTTCTTGCTGCTGTCATTGATACCGGACATCGTCTCGATGACGCGGCCGACCACCTCGCCGCCCTTGACCGCGATGTCGGATGCATTGCCTGCCAGCTGACTCGCCTGGCGCGCGTTGTCGGCGTTCTGCTTCACGATGCTGGTGAGCTCTTCCATGCTGGAGGCTGTCTCTTCGAGCGAAGAGGCCTGCTCTTCCGTCCGCTGCGAGAGGTCCATGTTGCCCGCTGCGATCTGCTTGGTCGCGCTGGCGATGGATTCGCTGCCGCCACGCATGGTCTCGATCGTGCGGATCAGGCCGCGCTGCATATCGATCAGGCCGCGGGTGAGCGCACCCATCTCGTCGTGGCTGGTGACCGTGATGTGCTCCGTCAGGTTGCCCCGCGAGATCTCGCCAAAGTGGCCCAGCATGCGCGACAGCGGCACCGAAATCGCACGATGCAGGCCGAACGCACAACCGAGCGCGGCGGCAATGCCCACCGCAATGGCGCTGACGATCAGCAAAAGGAAGGCGTGCGAGCGCGCCGACGCGCCGTCATAGGCAGCCTTGGCCTGTTCCGCCTGGCTGCGGTCCAGCGCATCCGCCGCGGACGTCAGGGCCACGGACAGCGGCGGGATGGTGTTCATCACGACCTTGTCGGCAGCGGCGGCATCGCGTGCGCGCAGGGCGCTCATCAGCGGCTCGATGCCGTCGCGGAAGAGCGCATTGCGCCTGGCTTCAACCTCTGCTGCAAGACGCGATTCATCGGCAGACATGGGCAGCGCCTTGTACTGCTTCCAGGCGTCGTCGGACTTGGCGCGGTAGCCGTTGGCCTTGTCGATGATGGCCGGTACATCGGCCGCATCCGGATGAAAGACAGCGCGATCGAGCGTCGTTCGGACGATCGCCGCGTTCAGTTGCGCCTTGCCCAGGAGGGACGCCGAGACAAGCTGGTTGGTGTAGATCTCGTTGATGTTCGCATCGGACGCGCGCATGCCGATCACACCGACGATGCCGGTGGTCAACAGCAGCACCGCCAGCAGCGACAGCGCCGCGTTGAGTCGGAAACGGATGGACAGTCGATTGAGCATGGGAGTCGAAGCTGGGTGATTGCTTCGGCTATATCGGCCGGTCCGCTGCGTTTCTGAAGCAGAACCGGCACCCATGCGAACAGATGTGGCTAGTACGGCACCGCCGTGTTGTTTTCAATGCGGGCGCGGTCACCCGGGCGCAGACCATTGGGATTGTTCTGCGTGAGCGTGACGCGGGAGTTATCGTTCAGGCGCAGCGTCACCTGATAGGTCTGCCCAGCCACAGTATTGCCTTCCACCGCATTGCCGGCCATCGCCCCGGCCACGGCGCCGCCGATGGTAGCCACGGTGTTGCCACGCCCGCCGCCAACCTGGTGACCAAGGAGGCCGCCCACGACGCCGCCGAGCACGGCCCCCACGCCAGTGGGCTGGCCACGCACCGGCACGACGTCGATACGCTCGACTACGCCGTAGCGGTTATCCGCCGGTGTCTGGTAGGCAGGCGCGCCATTGGCGGGATACGGTGAATAGTTCGGCTGCGAATACGCGGGCGCCGGCTGCTGCGACGGGTAAGGCTGCTGCGGGTAAGGCTGCGGCGCATTCTGATCGTAACTGCCGTAGCCATTGTTGTAGCGGCTGTCATACCCGTTGGCGTACGGAGTGGTGCTGTACGTCGTGCTGCCATCACTGTTGCCGTATGCACTGCTGCCCGCGGCATAGCCGGCGCCGTAACCGGCGCCATATCCCGGATAGGGCGCGGTCATGCAGCCAGTCAGACCCGCCGTCACGGCGGCCAACGCCGCCACTGCCACCCACCGCCCAGCGCGGCCGGCGCGTGCCGGCCTGTTCGTTGCTTGCATGATGAATCCCGTCTTGTGAGCGAAGCGTCTGGCCCGGGCCGGGTCGGTCCCGGCCTGGGGCTATGCGCCTCTTGCCGCGAAGTCTATGCCCCCGTCTGCCTGGCCCGTGAAACCAAACCCGCTCATTGGTAACGGTGTGTAACCGCACCGCCGCAATGGCTTCCGGGGCAGCCCTTTGGGCCACGCTATCATCGCCGCTCGCTGTGCATCGCACCTCCCAACGACACGTCGCGGCCCCGCCCTCACCTCCTGACCATGCAACCGACGCTGCTGATCCTCATTGCGATGACGCCCGACAAGGTGGCGCAGATCGCTCAACATTTCCACGTCATCCACGCGCCCACCCGGGCTGAGCGCGACGCCGCCATCGCCCACGAAGGCCATGCCGTGCGCATCGTCCTCACGAATGGCTCCACGGGTCTGACGGCCGCTGAAATCGCCGCCATGCCCAGGCTCGAACTCGCATGTGCACTGGGCGCCGGCTACGAGAACATCGACGTGGCAGCGGCGCGTGCGCGCGGTGTAGCGGTCGCCAATGGCGCAGGCACCAACGATGCCTGCGTGGCCGACCATGCCATCGGCCTGCTGCTCGCCACGGTGCGCGGCATCCCGAAACTCGACCGCGCCACGCGTCACGGTATCTGGCGCGACGACCTTCCACTGCAGCCAGGGGTGTGGGGCAAACGCCTGGGCATCGTTGGGCTGGGCACCATCGGCCTGCAGATCGCGCGCCGCGCTGCGGGCTTCGACATGCAGATCGGCTACCACAACCGCAAGCCGCGCGAAGGTGTGCCGTACCGCTACTTCGATGCGCTCAAGGACATGGCCGAATGGGCGGATTTCCTGATCGTTGCCACGCCAGGCGGCGCGCAGACCCGGCATCTCGTCAATCAGACGATCCTCGAAGCGCTTGGGCCGGGTGGCTACGTGGTGAACATCGCGCGCGGCAGCGTGGTGGACACGGCGGCGCTGGAAGCGGCCATCCGCGCAGGCAAGCTGGGCGGCGCCGGGCTGGATGTCTATGAAAGCGAACCGGCACCGCCGGCCGGGTTACTCGACCTCGAGCAGGTCGTGCTGACGCCGCACATTGCGGGCTGGTCACCGGAATCGGTGCAGGCTACGGTGGATCGTTTTCTGGAAAACGCCCGCGGGCATCTCGCCGGGACGGGCGTGGTGTCCCCGGTCTGAAACCGGGGACGGTACAACGACAACGACAGCGCGTCAGAGGATCACGACGCCGGGCGCTTCATCTGGCACGACGTCGGCTGCGCGCCCAGATGCGGCTCGAGCGTGACATCGGTACGCCAGCCGTAGCCAGTGTTTTCCTGGTCGTACTTGATCTTCTTGCCATCGGCCTTGACCCAGGTGGTGACGTAGAGCGTCTGCTGGGCCTGATGGTCGGTCTTGCGCATCTCGACCGGACCGTTCAGGCTTTCGACCGTCATGCCCTCCATGGCCTTGGCGACCTTGGCGGGATCGGCGGAACCCGTCGTCTTGACAGCCTTGGCCAGGAAGGCGATACCGGTGTAGACGTCGGCATTGAAGAAGTCGTCGTTGTACTTCTTCTTGAAGCCGTCGAGCACGGCGCTGGTCTTCGGATTGCCATCATTGGGCGCGAAATAGCTGATGACCTTCACGCGGTCCGCGCCCGATGCGCCCATTGCCGTCGGCACGCCCGTGGTGCCGGCGTAGTACGTGTAGAAGTTCGTGTTCAGGCCCGCGTCCTTGGCTGCACGGATCAGCAACGCGAGGTCGCTTCCCCAGTTGCCGGTGATGACCGTATCGGCGCCCGACGCGCGGATCTTCGCAACGTATGGCGAGAAGTCCTTCACCTGCGCCAGCGGGTGCAGATCTTCGCCCACGACCTGGATGTCCGGGCGCTTGCGCTTCAGGTATTCCTTGGCCGCGCGCGCCACCTGGTGGCCGAACGAATAGTTCTGGTTCAGCAGATAGACCTTCTTGATGTTCTGGTCCTTGGCGAGATAGCTCGTCAGGGCCTCCATCTTCATGTCGGAGTTGGCATCCAGGCGGAAGTGCCAGTAGTTGCACTTGCTGTTCGTCATGTCCGGATCGACGGCCGCGTAGTTCAGATAGACGATTTCCTTGCCCGGGTTGCGGTCGTTGTACTTGGCGACGGCGTCCTGCAGCGCCATGCCCACGCTGGAGCCATCCCCCTGCGCGATGTAGCGGATGCCCTGGTCGGTAATCTGCCGGAGGATCGTCAGGCTTTCCTGCGGCGACACCTTGTTGTCGAACCCGACGACTTCAAATTTGGTGCCGTTGCCGCTCCAGTTCTGCTGATTGGCCAGCTCGGCCGCGTATTGCCAGCTGCGCAACTGGTTCTGGCCCAGCGCGCCCATCAGCCCCGACAGCGGATCGATCCAGGCAATCTTGACGGTCTCGGCGTGAACATTGCCCACGCAGAATGCGCCCGCTACCGCGCCTGCCACGGCCGCCGCGCGCAGCGCAACTCGAAATGCCTTCATGCAAATGTCTCCTGATGTCTTATCGTTTGACGCCGTGCAGAGGGCATCGTCGAGCATGGTTCCTGCACAAAGCCGAAAACCGAGGCTTGCGGCAACTCGATCCTTCCATACACAAACGTATGTGCATGGTAGGAGTGCGTTGTTTGCCGTGTCAACCCGCGCAAACCTGGGGGCCCGAGGGCGGCTTGTGCACTGGACAGCGGTGTCAGCGCGGCTAGAATCCGCCTCATCTCCACGCCGCACGAGGTGCGCATGCCCTCTCCGTTGGTCGACGAACACAAGGGTCCAGTCGACGCCGAAACCCTCTCCGCCGCGGCGCCGCGCACGCAGCTCACGCCCAACGACTGGGTACGCGCAGCCACCGACCTGCTCGTCACCAAGAGCATCGATGCCGTGCGCGTGGATGTGCTCGCCAAGCAATTGGACGTCACGCGCGGCAGCTTCTACTGGCACTTCAAGAACCGCGACGATCTGCTCAACCAGGTGTTGCAGGACTGGAGCGAACGCACGCGCGTCGGCCCCAAGCTGGAGCAGCAGAACCCGTCGGTACAAGGCCTGGTGCGCGACCTGCTCGCGCTGCCGTTTCGCGGACGCAGCGCCCGCCGCACCGCCATGATCGAATTCGCCATCCGGGCCTGGGCGCGGCGCGACCCGATGGCGCAAGAGGCGGTCGAAGCCGTCGACGAACACCGCATGGATTACTACATCCAGCACTTCCAGGCGATCGGCTTTGCGCGCAAGGATGCCAAGGTGCGCGCGTTCATGCTCTACGCGTACCAGCTCTCCGAGGCAAGCCTGTGGCATCAGGGCAGCAAGCCCGACAAGGACGCGCGCCGCCGCTTCTTTGAAGACACGCTGCTCGCTGGCGCGCCTGCTGACGGCTCAAAGCGCACCGCGCAGGAATAAATCGTGCTGCACGAGGCGCATCGGATTGCACGTGCGCCGCGATGCCCGAATCCCCTGCCTTTCACACATCGGACCTCCCCAGCCGGCTCGACCGCCTGCCCTGGAGCCGATTCCACACGCGCGTGGTGGTGGCGCTGGGCATTACCTGGCTGCTCGACGGGCTCGAGGTCACGCTGGCAGGGGCTGTGGCCGGCGCGCTCAAGCAAAGCCCCGCCCTGCAACTGACCAACGCGCAGATCGGCATGGCCAGCAGCGCATACCTGGTGGGCGCCGTGCTCGGCGCGCTGGTCTTCGGATGGCTGACGGATCGGCTCGGGCGGCGCAAGCTGTTCTTCATCACGCTGGGTGTGTACATCTGCGCCACGCTGGCCACGGCGTTCTCCTGGAATTTCGCCAGCCTCGTGCTCTTTCGCGTGCTGACGGGCGCGGGCATCGGCGGCGAATACGCGGCCATCAACTCGACCATCCAGGAGCTGACACCGGCGCGCGTGCGCGGCTGGACGGACCTCGCCATCAACGGCACGTTCTGGATCGGCGCGGCACTGGGCGCCGGAGCATCGCTGTGGCTGCTCGACCCCGCACACGTGAGCGCCGATACGGGCTGGCGGCTGTGCTTTTTGATCGGCGCGGCGCTCGGGCTCATCATTCTCGTCATGCGCTTCTGGATTCCGGAAAGCCCGCGCTGGCTGCTCACGCGTGGCCGGCATGAGGAGGCGCGCGCCATCGTCCGCGACATCGAAGAGGAGATCACCGCGTGCGGTCATCGGTTTGATACCGCACCGCTGGCCACGCTGCGCCTGCGTCACCGCGGCCATCCTGGCCTGGCGGACGTGGCGCGCGTACTGTTCGTGCAGCACCGGCGGCGCGCGCTGGTGGGCCTGGCCCTGATGGCGGCGCAGGCCTTTTTCTATAACGCGATCTTTTTCACCTACGCGCTGGTACTGACCGATTTCTACGACGTGCCCGCAACACGGGTCGGCACGTATCTGCTGCCATTTGCGCTGGGCAACTTCCTGGGCCCGCTGCTGCTAGGCAGGTTGTTTGACAGACTCGGCCGCCGCACGATGATTGCGGCCACCTACGCGATCAGTGGCGTGCTGCTGCTCGCCAGCGGGGCGCTGTTCAAGGCCGGCGTGCTCGATGGCACCACGCAGACGCTCGCATGGACGGTGGTGTTCTTCTTCGCCTCCGCGGCAGCAAGCTCGGCCTACCTGACGGTGAGCGAGACGTTTCCGCTGGAAGTGCGCGCGCTGGCCATTGCGTTGTTCTACGCAGTGGGCACCGGCCTGGGTGGGGTGGCAGGGCCGGCACTGTTCGGCTGGCTGATCGACACGCATTCGCGTGGCGCCCTTTTTGGCGGCTACGCGTTTGGCGCGGTGCTGATGCTGCTGGCTGCCGCAGTGCAGGCGCGCTGGGGCACCGCAGCGGAGCGCAAGCCGCTCGAACATGTGGCCGCGCCGCTGTCGATGGATGACGGCCCGGCTTGACCAGCGCCAAGTACGCGCCACCTGCGTCGCATATACTGCGCGCTGCCATTTCCTGTTTTGCCGGAGACACTCATGCCTGACGCGACGTACGACAACCAGAACATCTTCGCCAAGATCCTGCGCGGCGAGCTGCCCTGCATCAAGGTGTACGAAGACGAGCACACCATCGCCTTCATGGACATCATGCCGCAGGCCGACGGCCATGTTCTCGTGCTGCCCAAGGAGGGCGCGGCACTGTTGTTCGACCTGTCCGACGAAGCCGCATCGGCCGCCATCCGCACCACGCGCAAGCTGGCCCGCGCCGTGCGCGACGCGTTCGCGCCGCCGGGCGTTGCCGTCTTCCAGCTGAACGGCGCGGCCGCCGGCCAGACCGTGCCGCACGTGCACTTCCACGTGCTGCCCCGCTACAGCGATACTCCGCTGCAACCGCACGCCCGCGTGCAGGCCGATACCGACAAGCTCAAGGCCCACGCCGAGAAGATCATCGCCGCCCTGCAAGCCGAGTAAGCGCGACGGCTACGGCGCAGGGGATGACGTTATCGCATCCACCTGCGCGATCGTTTCTTCTGCGTTCCCCGCATCCGGCACCACGCCGATCCCCCACCTGAACGAGCACCGGCAGCAGCCGCCCGTCGGGTCGGCAACCGAATTCCATCTGATCGTTCCGGCGTGGCCGCCGCTCACGTGCCGATGCGCAGCGCCGACGGAGTGCGCGCCGCATCCTGGCCGTCATCGCGCAGGAGCTGGCGAACGGCAGTCGCCAGCAGCAGGCCGGCGAAGCGCACCAGGCGGCGTGGCGCGTTGATGTCTTCGGTGACCGCAAAACGCGCCGGCATGCCGGCCGCCGGTTCACCGGACAACCAGAACCGCACGCCCGCCGGCACGTCGATCGACTGCCCCGGCCGAAGCCAGACGTCCTGCAGTTGATGTTCCTGCGTGACCCACAGCAGCCCGGCCTGAGCGGCGATGGTTTGGGCCCGTGCCGACCGCCAGCTCACCGGCATGCCCGGCCGATCCAGTTCGAAGATCCTGATTTCGCGCATGATGGAGACTCCTTGTGCCGGGGTTCGTGGTGGATTGTTATGGACAGCAATTCGGCACGACTCCATCTTGCGCGGCGCGTCAGGGCATTGACATGAACACTTACGAACAGTTTGGCTGAACTGTTCAGCATCTTTCACGAACAGTTCAACGGGTAACGCGCTGCCGCGCGGCGATCAGCCCGCCGCCTGCTGCACGAGCCGGTGATAGAAGCGGATCAGCTCCACCAGGTTGGCCTCGGTGATCCGCTCGTTGGTGCCGTGAAAGCGGGGCAGGTCTTCCGGCTTGGCGCGCACGGGCGAAAAGCGGTACACGTGGTCGGCAATGCCAATCATGTGGCGCGAATCGGTGGCACCGATCATCAGGCCGGGGGCCACCACGGTGCCCGGGAACAACTCGCGCACGGTCTTGTTGATGAGTTGGTACGACGCCGATTGCGTGGGCGACACGGGCGACGCCTCGCTCATGCCGGGCAATGTGCTGAGCTCGAACTTGCCTTTCGGTGCGGCCGCCTTGGCGGCGTCCTGCACGTGCGCCGTCACCGAGGCGATGGTGTCGCCGGGCAGCAGCCGGAAGTTGACGGTGGCTTGCGCGCGGCCGGGCAGCACGTTGTCCTTGTTGCCTGCCTGCACGATCGTCAGGGCCGTGGTGGTACGCAGCATGGCATTGGAGCTGCCCGACGCCTCCAGCTGCTTCTGCACCATCGGTCCGAACAGCCACAGGTTGGACAGCGCAACACGGCTGAAACCCTGCATTTCCGGCGCCAGCGTTTCAAACATTTCCTGGGCGACACCACGAATGCCGGCCGGCAGCTGATCGTCGTCCAGGCGCTTGAGCGCCGCGCTCATCATGGCGATCGCACTCTGCCCCGGCGGCGGCGGCATCGACGAATGACCAGGCGTGGCCCCGACCTTCAGCTGCACGGAAAGGAAACCCTTCTCCGCCACGCCAATCAGCGCCGCCGGCTTGGCCAGCCCGGGCAACACGCCTTCCGTGATCAGCAACCCTTCGTCGATGACGAAATCAAGACGTTCACCACGCGACTTGAGCAGCGCAGCGATCTGCTTGGCGCCACGCTCGCCACCGACCTCCTCATCGGCGCCAAAGGCAAGGTGGATCGTGCGGCGCGGCTTGAAACCGCTGGCGGCCAGCAGCTCGATGGCTTCCATCTGCGAGATCAGGTTGCCCTTGTCGTCCCACGCGCCGCGGCCCCAGACAAAGCCGTCTTTCACCACGCCGTCGAAAGGCGGTTCCGTCCAGTCGCCTTCCGTGCCGGGGGCGATGGGCACGACGTCCTGGTGTGCCATCAGCATGATCGGCGGCAATGACGGGTCGGAGCCCTTCCACGTGTAGAGCAGCGCAAAGTCACCCACCTGCTCGCGCTGCATGACTGCGTGGGCTTTCGGGTAACGCGCCTCCAGCATGGCGTGCAGCTGGCGGAACTGGTCTGCATTCAACTGCGCATCCGTCGCGCTGGACACCGTGCGGGCACGCACCGCCTCCGCAAGGTGGGCGGCGGCCGCTGGGCCATCCACCGCCACCGGCGTGACGGCCGGCACATCGATCTGGCGCGAGCGATGCCGCCACGTATTGACGGCCACGGCCGCCGCCAGTGCCAGCAGGATGACGACAACCGCCAGCAACAAGCGGCCGACAACGCGGCCGGCCATCCCACTACGTCGCATGAATGAAGCCTTCATTCGTGTCCCCTCTCCTTTGGTATGCGTTGTTGATGAGTCTGGAACGCAAGTATCACTGCAACTCGGTGCATACGCCACCACCGCGGAGGACGGGTTTCCGAGCATTACAATGCACTGAACAGTTGCGAACAGTCCGTGCCGACTGTCCTGCAGCTTTCACCTCCCCCGCCGCCCGCGCCATGAAACTCCAGATCGACCCCGCCACCCGCGTGCCCATCTCCGACCAGATCGTTGCGGGCGTGCAGGCCTGGATTGGCGACAACGACGTCCGGCCGGGCGCCAAGCTGCCGTCCATTCGCCAACTGGCGGCGGAATATGGCATCAGCCGCTTTCCCGTCATCGAGGCATATGACCGGCTCGTTTCGCTTGGGCTGCTGGACTCGCGCCACGGATCGGGCTTCTACGTGGCCGAGAGCGGACTGACCGGACGAGACGGACGGGGCTGGACGGACCCGCGCCGGGCAGAGGCCGAATCCAAGCACATCTTCGAGCAGTTCAGTTACCCCGACGGCATGCTCAAGCTCGGCGGCGGTTTCGTGCCCGCCGACTGGCGCGACATGGATGGCCTCACGCAGGCCATTCGCCAGGTGTCTCGCACGGACACGCACGCCGTGATCGACTACGCGCCGCCGCTGGGCAATCCTGCGCTGCGCCAGCAGATCATGATGCGCGCCCGGCAGCTGGGGGTGCAGGCCGAGCTGCCCAACGTGATGATCACGGCGGGCACCAGCCAGGCCATCGACCTCGTCATTCGCCATCTGCTCAAGCCGGGCGATACGGTGTTCGTCGAAGACCCGGGTTATTACACCGTCTTCGGCCTGCTGCGGCTGCACGGCGTGAAGCTGGTCGGCATTCCGCGCAAGGCCGACGGCCCCGATGTCGATGTGGCCGAGGCCATGTTGCGCGAGCACCGTCCCAAACTGTTCATCATCAATAGCGTGCTGCAGAACCCGACGGGCTCGACCTTGTCGCCGTCGGTCGCGTTCCGCCTGCTGGAGCTGGCACGGCGCCATGGCTTCGTCTTTCTGGAAGACGACATCTTTGCCGACCTGCAGGCCGACCCGACCGCCCGGCTGGCCACGCTGGATCAGATGGAACACGTCATCTACGTTGGCGGCTTTTCCAAGACGGTGTCGGCGTCGTTGCCGGTCGGCTATCTGATTGCCAAGCGCGAGCTCGTGCACGATCTCACCAACGTGAAGATGCTGACCAGCGTGGGCGGCTCGCGCTTTGCCGAGGCCGTGGTGACCACGCTGCTCGAGCGCGGCGCCTATCGGAAGTATGTGGAGCGGCTGCGCCAGCGCATCGGTGATTCGGTCATCGCGTCGCTCGATGTGCTGTCCGATGCCGGGTGGGAGGTCTTCCATCATCCGCCGGGCGGCAACTTCCTGTGGGCCCGCGTGCCGCATGTGGAGGATTCGCGCGACCTGGCCGCCGTCGCGGAAAAGCATGGCGTGACGCTCGCACCGGGGCACTATTTCCGCCCGAACATGGAAGTCTCGCCCTGGGTACGCATCAACAGCGCCTACGTGAATGAGCCGCGTGCGCTGGCATTCCTGAAGGAAGCGGGGCGTCGCCCTGCGCGCAAGCGCGCCTGAAGCGGCCGCATCCTGCGTGCCGGGCACGCACATTGCGGCGGCATGGACATTCACGCCGCACCCGCGGCCCAGGAGTCCGATCATGCACAACGCTGAACACAATGCCGCCCAGCCACAGCCCGACGAACCCGTGACCCGCCAACCCGAACAGGCCAAGCTGACCGAAGAACCACCGGATACGCCGCACGGCGACCCGGTGGTGCGCGCTGCGCGGCGTATCCGGTCGGTTGACGCGGCCGGCACCGAAGCGTCGGACAACACGATCGACACCGATGGCAAGGGCCTCGAAGCCGCCAAGGATCGGTCGCATTGGCACGACAACGTCATCTATTCCAACGCGTCGCTCGTCAACACCCATCCTGAGCCTGATCCCGAAGCGCCCATTGCGGGCGTGGACAGCCGGCGCAGTCAAGGGCAGCCCACCATCGCCACCGTTGCCGGACACCATGTGGTGCATCGCGGCGTGGTGAACGAGACGGTGCGCAACGGGACACGGGCGGCGCGACGCTTTGCTCTTGAAGATGATGAGTCCGTCTAAGGGGGGAAGGCGCACCGAATGCCGACGCGCACTGGCACCAATCGCGCGATCGGAAATGAAAAAAGGCGGCCGGACCCGGGCCGCCGAAGGAGACACCGCCGCGCTCAGTGCGCCACGGCGTTGAAATCGGGCGGCCGTCGATCCACGAACGCCCGGAACGCTTCGTGCGCCTCAGGCGACTGCAGCCGGCGCGCAAAGCATGCGCTCTCGGCGTCCATCTGCTGCTTGAGCAGCTCTGCATCGCGCATCAGGCGCTTGGTTTCAGTCAATGCACCGAGCGGCTGGCGCGCCAGGCGCTGCGCAATGGCCTGCGCTTCTTCACCGAGCCTGTCGAGTGGCACCACGCGGTTTGCCAATCCCCACATCAGCGCCGATTGCGCGCTCACTGCATCGCCCAGGGCGAACATCTCGAACGCGCGCACATGGCCCAGCCGCGCCGGCATGAGCAGGCTCGATGCCGCCTCCGGCACCAGCGCAAGATTGACGAACGGCGTAGAGAGCTGCGCGTTGTCGGCCAGCAGCACGAAATCGCAATGCAGCAGCATGGTCGTGCCAATACCGACCGCGCGGCCCTGGACTGCCGCCACCAGAGGGCGTGTGGCACGGGCCAGCGCGTGCAGGAAGCGGATGACGTTGCGCTCCCCGCCGCCCTTGCCGCCGGTCATGGCAATCGATGCGAATTCGCCGATGTCGTTGCCGGCCGAGAACATGTCGCCCTCGGCGCGCAGCAGCACCACGCGCACGGCGTTGTCGCGCTCGGCGGCGTCCAGCGCATCGGCCAGTGCGCCGTACATGGCGTCGGTGATGGCGTTCTTCTTGTCGGCGCGCGCGAGGGTCAGGGTCAGCACGCCATTGGCGTGGCGGCTGTGGATGTGGTCACTCATGGTTCGTCTCCGTTGGGGAACTTGGTTTGCAGGCTGGACAGCCAGCGCGCGACGACGTCGATCTCGGCGTCTGTAAAGCCGTCGGTCAGGCGCGTATTCAGTTCGGTGAGGCCGGCACGCGTTTGGACCAGCGCGGCGCGGCCGGCGTCGGTCAGCCAGAGCTGCCAGGCACGGCCATCCCTGGCGTCGGACCGGCGTTCAATCAGGCCGGCGTCTGCGGTGCGGTCAACCAGCCCGCTCATGGCCGAAGGGCCAAGATCGAGCGCGGCACCGGCCTCGCGCATCAGCGCACCGTCGTTCTTTTCCAGAAAGAACAGCAGGCCGGACTGCGCGGCGGTCACGCCTTCGCCGGTACGGGTCTGGATCCAGCGCTGCAGGCGGCGCTGCCCCACGTTGATCAGGTAGACGAGGCGACGCTCGGGCGCGGTCATGCGGCCTCCGCTTCGGCCCGCGTGGCTGCGGTACGCTCGTGCAGCCAACCTGCCAGCCCCGGCCACAGCGTGCTGGCGAACTGCGGCCGGAAGAAGCCCATGTGCCCGACCGGCCCGCCGGCTTGCGCCGGTGCAATCTGCCTGCGCTCAACCCACGTGCTGGTGAAGTGCATCGTCAGTGCGTTGATGGCGGCGGGTGTCGCCCACGGGTCGTCATCAAACCCATAGACGAGCACCGGATGCGTCACGCGGTTGAAGCGCTCGATGGCGCCCAGCGTCGGGTCATCGAAGAAGTAGCGCTGCATGCCGGCCCACGCGCCCCATTCGATGGCAACGCCGCCGGGCAGGTCCTCGCCCAGGCCCATGCGCTTGCCAGGCACGTAGCCGATCAGCCGCGCCATCAAGGGGCCAACGCCGCGCAGGATCAGCTCCACCCGCCAGCGTTCGCCGCGTTGGCGGATGAAGCGCGAATTGCCCGTATGCGACGCCACCTGCACGACACCGGCCACGTCCCAATCCGCGCTGCACAGGCCGATGGCGTGACCGCCCACCGAGTGCCCGACCGCCAGTTGCGGCAGCCCCGGGTAGCGCGCCTTCGCCCATCGCATCACGCCTTCTGCATCGAGCAGCGCCCAATCGCGCATGCGCGCAGCAAACCGGCGCAGGCTCTTGGGCCGGGATGCGCCGATGCCGCGATAGTCGTACGTGATGGAGTGGAAGCCGCAGTCGGCCAGGAACTGGGCAAACGCCTGATAGATGCGCTGCGGCACGCCGGTCGCCGGATGCACGACCACCACGCCCCGCGGTGCGCCCGAGGCGGCCCAGACTGTGGCACCGAGCGGATAGCCGTCAGTCGCCGGAATGGTTTGGGAAACGCTGTTCATGGTGCCAATTTATTTCGCGTGCAAAGTATTTACTTTGTATGCGAAGTAAATCGACGCGTCAATGATAAAAAGATAAAGCACTTGCTTAACTGTTCGGACACGCTATAGTTAATAACATGCTTAACCATGACGTTTCTCTCGATCTCGCCTTCCAGGCACTGGCGGACGCCAATCGGCGCGCGATGCTCGTCCAGCTCGTGCGCGGGCCGGCTTCCGTGAGCGCGCTGGCACAGCCGCTGGGGATCTCGCTGCCCGCCGTGATGCAGCATCTGGCCGTGCTCGAAAGTTCGGGGCTGGTGCGATCGGAAAAGGTGGGGCGCGTACGCACATGCCGCATCGAACCCCAGGCCCTGAGCCTGGCCGAGCAGTGGATCAACCAACGACGCCTGGAGTGGGAGCAGCACTTCGACCGCCTGGGCGCCTATCTGGACACCCTGAAAACCCAAGGAGACCCACATGACGACGACCGTTGACCGCCCCGCCGGCACCACGCTTCATCCGCTCGTGATGTCGCGCACCTTTCCGGTATCGCGCGACTGGGTCTTCCAGGCGTGGAGCACCGCCGAACACATCAAGCGCTGGTTCTGCCCGATGCATTTCACGGTGCCGGACGCGACGGTCGAATTCCGCGTGGGCGGACGCTTTGACGTCTGCATGCGCTCGCCCGAGGGGCAGGATCATTGGACGCGCGGCCACTTTGTCGAGATCGTTCCCAATGCGCGCCTGGTGATCGACATGAACGTGGTGGATGGCGACAACCGCCCGCTGATGAACGCTCACACCGTAGTGACGTTTGCCGAGGAGCCCGGCGGCTGCACGCGCATGGAAGTCTCGCAGACCCACACGCCGCTTGCCCCGCTCGCCGAACAGATGATCAAGGGCGCGGCCGAAGGCTGGAAGCAGACGCTGGACCGGCTGGAGCGCGAAGCCGCGCGCATGCCAGTGCCCGATGGCGTCGCACGCTCGGTCGTGCACGCCACCTTCACGGTGGAGCGCACGTACGACGCGCCACGCTCGCGCGTTTTCCGGGCGCTGACCGACCCGGCCGCCAAAGCCAAATGGTTTGCCGGCGGCAGCGGCTACACACTGATCGTGCGCGAAATGGACGCGCGCCCCGGCGGCCGCGAAATCGTCAAGGGCCGTTGGGACAGTGGTGTCGTCTCGAGCTTCGAGGCCACGTATCACGATGTCATCCCCGATGAACGGGTCGTCTATTCCTACGTGATGCACCTCGACGACCGCAAGATCTCCGCCTCGCTTGCCACATTGGAGCTACACGCGGCAGGCAACGGCACGCATCTTGTGATGACCGAGCAAGGCGCCTTCCTCGACGGTTACGACGATGCCGGCTCGCGCGAGCGTGGCACGCAATTCCTGCTCGATGCGCTGGGCAATGCGCTGAAGGACTGAGGCGCGGCGGGGGCTTCGATCCATGCGCAGCCAGGCTGTGCGCAAGGTAAGGGCCTCGCGGCACCACCGGTCTCGCGACTGCGGGCCCGGTGCGACCGCCGCGCCATCCGCGCGCACCCGCATTGCCCAACAGCGATTACTGCTTCTGCACCGCCACGCTGCCAATTGAATAGCCCGCGCCGAACGAGCAGATGATGCCCACATCGCCGGATTCCAGATCGGCGCGATGGCGATGGAACGCAATGATGGAACCCGCCGACGCCGTATTTGCAAATTCGTCCAGGATGACCGGTGCCTCGTCCGCCGACGCATCGTGGCCGAGCAGACGCTTGCCGATCAGCTGGTTCATCGCCAGATTGGCCTGGTGGAGCCAGAAGCGGCGCACGTCGGCAGGTGTGTGGCCAAGCGATTGCAGATGCGCAGCGATGTGCTCCGCGGCCATCGGGCAGACTTCCTTGAACACCTTGCGGCCCTCTTGGCGGAAGAGCTGGTCGCGGTCGTCGGGATTACGATCTTCGCTGCGCGAGAGGTAGCCGGCGTTGTTGCGGATGTTGTTGGAGAAACTCGTCGCGCACTTCGTGCCGAGCACGCGCCACGCGTCAGGTGAGCGGGTGTCTTCGGCACGCTCGACCAGCACGGCCGTGCACACATCGCCAAAGATGAAGTGGCAGTCGCGGTCTTTCCAGTCGAGGTGGCCAGAGGTCACCTCGGGGCTCACCACGAGCGCCGCGCGCGCGGTGCCGCTGCGCACGGCGTTGATGGCCTGCTCCAGCCCAAACGTGGCCGACGAGCACGCAACGTTCATATCGAACGCGTAGCCGCTGGCGCCGATGCCGTTCTGGATTTCCACCGCCAGCGCCGGATACGGGCGCTGGAAATTCGACGTCGCGCAGATGAGCATGTCCACGTCGCTGGCGTCTCGGCCGGCAGCAGCCAGGGCGTCGCGCGCAGCCGCCACGCCGATCTCGGCCTGCAGCGACAGCGCATCGTCCGGTCGCGGGGCGAGCTTCGGACGCATGCGCGTCGGGTCCAGCACGCCACTCTTCTCCACCACATAACGCTGGCGGATACCGGATGCCTTCTCGATGAACTCCGCCGACGATTCCTGCAACGGCACGAGCTCACCTGCGGCAATCGCGTCCGCATGCTGGACGTTGTAGCGCTGCGCGTAGGCATTGAAGGAGGCAACCAGCTCCTCGTTGGTGATGACCTCCGGCGCGACCCACAGGCCCGTACCGCTGATGACGACGTCGTGCATACCCGGTATGTGTGAAATTTTCGTGGCGGCGACGATAGCACATCGGATGGGCCGAGCGGCCCGTACGGTGTGGTTGTTTACGTCTAGGCCGCCATCGGGCGGCGCACGGGACACGTCCGGCAACGTTGCCACTGCGCACCGACAGACCAGCAACCGAGGGGGTCTCATCGCGCGCGTCGGCCGGCGCGGGTGCCAACGGGGCCCTCCGCGTCACTGCCCGGCGCGATAAGACCGGTCCGCTGGCCCCGCAACGCCGCCGACTATTCATTCAATGCATTACTGGTCATTCAAATAATAAATTTCACAAATAGTGTGTCGGCCGCTAATCTGGGCACCTTCTTGAGATTGGGCGCACAGACGATGGCGGAGCTCTATCTGGTGCGGCACGGACAAGCCTCGTTCGGCGCCGCCAACTACGACCAGCTTTCCGCTCGCGGCGAGCAGCAGAGCGAGTGGCTTGGCGAGTATTTTGCGCGACACGACGTCGTGTTCGATCGGGTTGTATGCGGCACGCTGCGCCGCCACGAGCAGACAGTCGAGGGCATCCTGCGGGGCATGGGCATTGTTGGTGCCACCTATGAACAGCACGCTGGCCTGAACGAATATGACTTTCACGGGTTATTTGCCGCGCTGGGCGATGACTTTCCCGAGCTGACGCGTCTGGCCACGGGCTCCATGCGCGACCATTACCGGGCGCTCAAGCAGGTGCTCCACCTGTGGTCGGAAGACAAGCTCCGCGGGCCGCTACCCGAGACCTGGGCGGCCTTCCAGCAACGCGTGGCCGATGCTCGCGCAGCCATCCAGGGCGGCGGTGGCCAGCGCGTGCTTGCCATCAGCTCGGGCGGCCCGATTGCGGTGACAGCACAGCAGGTGCTGGCCGCCCCCGCCGCAAGCGCCATCGCGCTGAATCTGCAGATTCGCAACAGCAGCGTCTCGCAGTATTTCTTCAACGCTGATGCGTTCCACCTGGCGACGTTCAACAGCATTCCGCATCTGGATACGCCCGAGCGGCGCGACCACCAGACCTACGGCTGAACGCGGCAGCGCATGGTTGACGCACGACCCATTCCAAACAGATATCCGCTAAAGGAGCGAGACATGAGTACCAACCTGTTCGACCTGACCGGCAAGATCGCCCTGGTGACGGGCGCAAGCCGCGGCATCGGCGAGGAAATCGCCAAACTGCTAGCCGAGCAAGGCGCGCACGTCATCGTATCGAGCCGCAAGCTGGCGGACTGCCAGGCCGTGGCCGACAGCATCCGCGAAGCCGGCGGCAAGGCCGAGGCGCTGGCGTGCCACGTCGGCCGCATGGAAGACATCGAGGCCACCTTTGCACATATCCGCAACACGCATGGCCGGCTGGACATTCTGGTCAACAACGCTGCGGCCAATCCGTACTACGGCCATATCCTCGACACCGACCTCGCCGCCTTTGAAAAGACCGTCGACGTGAACATCCGCGGCTATTTCTTCATGTCGGTCGAAGCCGGCAAGATGATGCGGGCGCAGGGGAGCGGCGCCATCGTCAACACTGCATCCGTCAACGCGCTGCAGCCGGGCGACAAGCAAGGCATCTACTCGATCACCAAGGCCGCCGTGGTCAACATGACCCGTGCGTTCGCCAAGGAATGCGGGCCGCTCGGCATCCGCGTGAACGCGCTGCTGCCAGGCCTGACCAAGACCAAGTTCGCAGGCGCACTGTTCGAAGACAAGGCCACCTACGACCGCTGGATCAGCGAGATCCCGCTGCGCCGCCATGCCGAGCCGCGCGAGATGGCCGGCACGGTGCTCTATCTGGTCTCTGATGCCGCGAGCTACACGAACGGCGAGTGCATCGTCGTGGATGGCGGCATCACGATCTGACACCGATTTACCACGCTGCACGCCGGCCGCATTGACGAAATGCGCGGCCGGACACGTCGCACAAGTCACGCCATGACCGCCACCCACGCCCGCACGAAGATCGAACGCGCAGACTTCGGGCGTGTATCGGTCTTCTTTGGCGAGAAGAACGGCAAGTACCCCGATGGCAACCAGGTGCTCATTCGCGGCGCGGACACTCGCGCCGCCTTTGACACGCCGGTCGTCTCCAACCACATCGGCGCCGAGTTCGACGCCACCGAACTCGTGGTGATGGGCCACGTGCACGAAGACCACATGGCGGGCCTGCACCGCTTGCCGCGCGCGCGCGTGTACGCGCACGAGGCCGACGTGCCGGCACTGCGGAGTTGGGAAGGCATGGTCGACACGTACGGCCTTGATGACGCACTCGCGCCGCGCATGCTGGAGAAACTCCAACGGGAGTTCTTCTATACGCCGCGCCCCGATGCGCACGGGTACGTGAATGGCGCGTCGTGGGATCTTGGCCAGACGCAGGTCCGTGCGCTCCACTTTCCGGGTCACACGGCGGGCCACAGCGTGCTGCTGATCGAGCCAGAGGCAGTGGCATTCATTGGCGACATCGATCTGACAGGCTTTGGCCCCTACTATGGCGATGCCTGTTCGAGCCTGCACGACTTCCGTCGCAGCCTTGCAAGGCTGCACGAGATCCCCGCCAAGGTGTGGGTCACCTCGCACCATCGCGGCATCTACACCGACCGGGAATCCTTCCTGCGCGATCTCGCCGCCTACACCGCCAAGCTGAGCGAGCGTGAAGCGCGCCTGCTGGCCATGCTCGAGGAATCGCCCAAGACGCTGGCGCAACTGGTTGAGCAGCGGTTGCTGTATCCGCCGGGCTACCAGAATGTGTGGGTGGAGGGCGCGGAGCGCAGAACGATCTTGCAGCACCTGGCCGAGTTGCTCGCGCAAGGGCGGGTCCTGCAGGACGACCAAGGCGCCTATCGGGTGGCTTGACCCCCGCCGATCGCTACGACGGCCCGGATTGCGGCCGTTCAGCAACACGCCCTTGAAATGCGTGAATAACTGTATATATTTACAGTAACTGTGAATTTATACAGTGCTCACCATGGACGACCTGATCCGAATCGAAAACGAGTACGACCGCCAGACGGTGGCGTGGCTGCGCGAGCGCCTGGGCGAACAGGCCTTGTGCGAGGTTGTGATGCGCATGGAAGGACGTGGCCGACCGTACGCCTCCGCCGTGTGCCGAACGCTGGGGTTGACGCCACCTCCCCGTCAGCGGGGTTCGCGTGCGCGACCGCTCAATCGCGCTGTCGGCGAGGCGTATCTTGCCGCCATCCGGGGCATCCTGGGTACGGGACGACACGCGGCGGCCTAAGTCCTCAGGGTTGGCGAGGCTTTGACAGGCAGCCAGGCGGGCCATGCCCGGCGGGGCTGCCGGGCTGGGTTGGGGTACGCGCCCGCAGGGCATCTGCCCAACCGTCACGTTGGCAGCCATCCCAAGCCCCCGACTTGCAGATCGATGCAGGCACCCGGCTGGATGCGATGGCATCACCCCTGCACCGCCCGTGCGGCCGGGTGGTCCAACCGGCGTTTGCTCAAGCCGTATGCAGGCGCCCCTTGCGCTCGATATCCGGCAGGAAGACCGTCAACAGACCGATCAGCGGCAGGAATGAGCACAGGTGGTAGACGTTGTAGATATCCGTCGCGTCCGCCAGCTTGCCCAGGACTGCGGCGCCGATGCCGCCCAGCCCGAACGCGAATCCGAAGAACAACCCGGACACCATGCCCACCTTGCCGGGAATCAGCTCCTGCGCGTACACGAGGATGGCAGAGAACGCCGAGGCCAGCACCAACCCGATGATCACGGTCAGCACGGCCGTCCAGAACAGGTTGGCATAGGGCAGCATCAGCGTGAACGGTGCCACACCGAGGATGGATACCCAGATCACGATCTTGCGCCCCACGCGATCCCCGATCGGGCCGCCGACGATCGTGCCAACGGCCACTGAAAACAGAAAGAGGAACAGGAACAGCTGCGACGCCTGCGCCGACAGGTGGAATTTCGTGATCAGGTAGAACGTGTAGTAGCTGTTCAGGCTGGCCAGATAGAAGTACTTCGAGAACAGCAGCACGACCAGCAGCGTCATCGCAAACGCCACCTGCCGGCCCGGCAGCCTTGCCGTCGCATGTGCGTGCGCGCCGGCCTTGCGAGCATGCCCCGCGGCGCGTTCACGTTGGTACCAACCTCCCACGTGATAGAGCACGAAGATGGCGACGAGCGCGGCAAGCGAGAACCACGCCAGGCTGTGCTGCCCGTACGGCATGATGATGGTGGCGGCAAGCAGCGGCCCCATCGCGCTGCCCACATTGCCGCCCACCTGGAACAGCGACTGCGCAAGCCCATGCCGGCCGCCCGAAGCCATGCGTGCCACGCGCGAAGACTCCGGATGAAAGATCGACGAGCCGGTGCCAACCAGCGCGGCAGCAAGCAGCAGCGTGCCATAGTTGGGCGCCATCGACAGCAGCACCAGCCCCACCAGCGTGAACCCCATGCCCACCGACAGCGAGTACGGTTTCGGGTGTTTGTCCGTGTAAAGCCCGACCATCGGCTGCAGCAGCGACGCGGTGATCTGGTAGGTGAGCGTGATCAGCCCAATCTGTGAGAAGTCGAGGTGGAAATTGCCCTTGAGCAGCGGATAAATCGCCAGGATCAACGACTGCATCATGTCGTTGAGGAAATGCGCGAAGCTGATGGCGCCGATCACGCCAAAGCCGGTCTTGTCGGCCTGCGTGGGGGCGGCGGCCGGGCCGTTTGCGGTGGTTTGCATGATGGATCTGTCGAACGAGCAGCAATGCAGGAGCGCTCAATCATGCGCCTAAACGGTGCAGGCCGGTTACCGCAAATTCGACAATGATTAGCGCGAACCAGACAATTCGCTGTCCAGGCGAAAGCGTCAGGCGGCGCCACGCCATTCGCCTTCAGACGCCCGTCAATTTCCCGCAAACCCTCGCCCAGCTTGCCCTGGCAGGCAGCCGACCTGCTAGCCGTTTTCGCGCGTGACGCTCGTCCGTTCGGAGCATGGTCGCTCAGGAGACGTTCTCTATACTCGCCAGCATGGATCGCTGCACGACGCATTCGTGCCCGTGTCAGCGGCCTGGCGGAACCCGCGGCTGTGCCATCGATGCCTGCACGTCGCTCCGCAATCCGAACCGATGACGAGCACCCCGCGGTGCCGAACATTGGTCAGCCATGGGAGGGGAGCCATGAAGATCCTGCTAACGGGAACGCATTGCCGCGCGATGGGAGACCTTTTCTACCAGGCCTTGCTCGACGACCGCGTCGTCTGCTGCTTCGTCACCTCCGAAGCCGTGGACCTCACCGGCACCGCCATGCGCCCGTCGCCCGCTTCGTTCCCACGTACCGACCCTCGGCTCGCTGACGTCTCTCGGTCGGCGAGTTATTGCGCGCCCCTCGTCCCGTAGGGCGCGCCCTTTTCTGCCGATGCCGTCAGCGCGGGGGCGCTGGCGGTTCACCCCTGGCCCCGGTCTTCAGCCGATCAGGCCTGCATCCGTCAGCTCACGTTTCATGTAGGCGTACAGCACGGGCGCGGCAATCACGCCGCCCACGC
>JAGWNU010000031.1 GCA_028871175.1 Burkholderiaceae bacterium
TTTGGGGGGGGCAGACCGATCCAATGCGGCCGTTCCATGGCGGGCGGACGTCGCAATCCGCGGGATGCGACATCAAGGGTTATCGACCGCACCGGCCCGAGACTTTAGTGGACGGCACTGCCCGCCACCAACTTTCCTTCCGATCAAGCCGGCTCCGATGGCCCGACAGGCGCGGCGTTACAATCAGCCCCATCCTCTCTGCAGTCCGAATGCACGCCATGTCCGCCACTGAACTCGCCTTCCTCCAGACCTATCGGCAGCGCCGCGAGCGCGTCGCGCAGTGGCTGCGCGCGGCGGGCGGCGGCGTGGCGATCGTGCCGACCGCGCCAGAAGCCATGCGCAACCGGGACAGCGACTACCCCTATCGGCATGACAGCTATTTCTATTACCTGACCGGCTTTACCGAGCCCGAGGCGGTACTCGCTGTCGTGGTGCCGGCCGGCGATGGACCGGCGCGCAGCGTCCTGTTCTGCCGTCCGAAGCATGAAGAGCGCGAAATCTGGGATGGTTTCCGCTTTGGCCCCGAAGCCGCCAGGGAGGCGTTCGCCCTCGACGAAGCCCATTCCGTGGAAGAGATCGACACGACGCTGCCCAAGCTGCTCGCCAATGCAGCGGCGGTCGCCTATCCGCTGGCCGAGTCGGGCATGTTCGACCGGCGCATGCGCCGCTGGCTCGACACCGTGCGCGTGCAGGGCCGCGCGGGCGTCTCGTCGCCGCACCAGGCACTCGATGTGCGCGCGATCCTTGACGAGATGCGCCTGTTCAAGGATCCCGGCGAACTCGACATCATGCGTCGTGCCGCGAGCATCTCCGCCGGCGCGCACGTGCGCGCCATGCAGGCGTCGCGCGCCGGCCTGCGCGAATATCACCTCGAAGCCGAGCTGCTCTACGAATTCCGCCGCCACGGTGCGCAGAGCGTTGCCTACAACTCCATCGTTGCGACGGGGCCCAACGCCTGCGTGCTCCACTACCGGGCCGGCAACGCCGAGCTGCGCGACGGCGACCTCTGCCTGATCGACGCCGGTTGCGAGCTCGATGGCTACGCATCAGACATCACGCGCACCTTCCCCGTGAATGGTCGCTTCACCGGCGCACAGCGCGAGCTGTATGACCTCGTGGTGGCCGCGCAGGAGGCTGCCATCGCCGAAACACGCCCGGGGGTTCCGTACAACGTGCCCCACGACGCCGCGACCCGCGTGCTGGCGCAGGGCATGCTCGACACCGGCCTGCTCGATGCGAACCAGGTTGGCACGCTCGATGACGTCATCGCCGGTGGCCAGTACCGCCAGTTCTATATGCATCGCACCGGCCACTGGCTTGGCATGGACGTCCATGACGTTGGCGAATACCGCACGCCGGGCACGTCCGCCCCGGCTGACGGAGAGCGCCCGTGGCGTCCGTTGGAAGCCGGGATGGTGCTCACGATCGAACCCGGGATCTACGTGCGCCCCGCGCCCGGCGTGCCGGAGCGCTACTGGCACATCGGCATCCGCATCGAAGACGACGCCATCGTCACGCCCAACGGCTGCGAGCTGATCACGCGCGACGTGCCCGTCACCGCAAGCGACATCGAAGCCATCATGCGAGGGCAAGCGTGATGGACACCACTGTGGCTTCGGACTTCGACGTCGCCATCGTCGGTGCCGGGCCAGTCGGGCTGGCCCTCGCCAACTGGCTGCTGCGCGACACGGACTGGCGCATCGCCCTGTTCGATGCGCGCGATGCCGAGTCCGCCGCGCGTGACCCGCGTTCGCTGGCGCTTTCGCACGGCTCTCGCGTGCTCCTGCAGGCGATCGGCGGCTGGCCTGCGCGTGCTACGCCCATCACGCACATTCACGTCTCGCAGCGCGGCCACTTCGGGCAGGCGCACATCCGCCGCGAGGATTACGACATCCCCGCACTTGGCCATGTCGTGCAGTACGGCGACTTGAGCGCCGCGCTCAACGCTGCACTCACCGCGCAGATGCAGCGTCGCCCGAACCGCCTCATCCGCTACGACCACACGCCGGTCGAGCGCGTCGAACAACTCCCGCGCGCCGACGGCAGCATTGCCCCCGCGCGCGTGCGGGCGTTGCGCGAAGGGCGGCATCCGCTGGCCGTGGAAACCGAGGTCGTCATCCAGGCCGAAGGGGGCCTGTTCGATGACACGCGCAGGCAGGCAGGCGGCCTATCGCACGCCCGCCGCCGCGACTACGGCCAGACCGCCATCGTTGCGCACGTGCGTTGCAGCGCGCCGCTCGAAGGCTGGGCGTGGGAACGCTTCACGCCAGAGGGCCCGCTTGCGCTGCTGCCGCAGGACGACGCCCAGGGTCCCGGCTACGCGCTTGTCTGGTGCTGCTCGCCAGACGAAGCCCGTCGCCGCGCAGGGCTGCCGGACGATGCCTTCCTTGCTGAACTCGGCGCCGCCTTCGGTGAGCGCATGGGCCGGTTCACCCATGTGGGCCCGCGCCACACGTTCGCGCTGGGCCTGCACGCGCAGCGCGTGCCGGTCGACCGACGTGTCGCGGCCATCGGCAATGCGGCGCAGACCATCCACCCCGTGGCCGGCCAGGGCTTCAACCTGGGCCTGCGCGATGCATTCGAGATGGCACGCGCGCTGCGCGATGGCGCCACCCCGGCGGCGTTGGCGCGTTTTGCCCGTGAACGCGCCTTCGACCGCGCCGTCACCATCGGCCTGACCGATCTGCTGCCGCGCGCATTCGCGCTGCCGGGTCGGCCGTTGGGCCACCTGCGCGGGGCGGCGCTGACGTTGCTGGAATGCCTGCCGCCGCTCAAGCATGGGCTGGCACGGCAGATGATGTTCGGACAACGGGGCTAGCGCGTGGCGCCGCACCGCCGCATAGTTTGTGCACAACATTTAGGCAATCTGGCGGTTTGGCGGTAAAATCCCGTCCTCGCATTTTTGACTCCCGTCGCTTCGCCCGCTCGGTCAATCCGCCCTGGGCGGAGGGGGTATTTTTTCGTTTCTTCCAAGCCGCTTCTTCTCGCAACCTTGCAGATCGGACCCCACACCCTTCGCAACAACCTGTTCGTCGCGCCCATGGCGGGCGTAACGGACCGCCCGTTTCGCCAGCTGTGCAAACGGCTGGGCGCGGGCTACGCGGTGTCGGAGATGGTCGCGTCCAACGCGCAGTTGTGGAAGAGCGAGAAGACGATGCGGCGCGCCAACCACACGGGCGAGGTCGAGCCGATCGCCGTGCAGATCGCCGGCGCCGAGCCGATGATGATGGCCGAGGCCGCACGCTACAACGTCGATCGCGGTGCGCAGATCATCGACATCAACATGGGCTGCCCGGCCAAGAAGGTGTGCAACGTGGCCGCCGGCTCTGCGCTGCTGCAGAACGAGCCGCTGGTCCAGCGCATTGTCGAGGCGGTGGTGGGTGCGGTGGGCGATCGTGTGCCCGTCACGCTGAAAATCCGCACCGGTTGGGACCGCGAACACCGCAACGCATTGAGCGTGGCGCGCATTGCGCAGGACGCCGGTATCAGCATGCTGACCGTGCACGGCCGCACGCGCGCCGATCTGTATCACGGTGAAGCGGAATACGACACCATCGCCGCGGTCAAGGCGTCGGTACGCATTCCGGTGGTCGCCAACGGCGATATCACCACGCCGGCCAAGGCCAGGCACGTGCTGGCCGTGACCGGCGCCGACGCCATCATGATCGGCCGCGCGGCGCAGGGGCGCCCGTGGCTGTTCCGCGAGATTTCCCACTTCCTGCAGACCGGCACGCTGCTGCCCGCACCGGAAGTCGAAGAGATTCGCGGCATCATGAATGCGCATCTGGAAGAGCACTACGCGTTCTATGGCGAATACACCGGCGTGCGCACCGCACGCAAGCACATCGCCTGGTACACGCGCGGGTTGGCGGGGGCCAACCTGTTCCGCCACCGCATGAACACGATCGAAGACACCGCGGCGCAACTGGCCGCGGTCAACGCGTTCTTCGACGAGCAGCGTGCGCTGTCCGACCGCCTGGTCTACGAAGACCAGGCCACCGGTGGCGAACACCCCACGACGGGCAACAACGACAACAACAAGGAACTGCTTGCCGCATGAGCCGCAACCCGATCGAACGCTGCATCCGTGACAGTCTGGATGCCTACTACCGCGACCTGGATGGCGAGAACCCGTCCAACGTCTATGACATGGTGCTGCAGGCAATCGAGCGGCCGCTGTTGGAGACCGTGATGGCATGGGCGTCCAACAACCAATCGCAGGCGGCCGATTACCTCGGCATCAACCGCAATACGCTGCGTAAGAAGCTGCAGCAGCACGGCATGCTCTGAGCTTGCGGATAGGCCTTCATTTCGTTTTTTTCTTTCTGACGGCGCCTGACACAACCTGGTGCCACACCCGCCCACCGGCGTTTCCATCATGATCCAGCAAGCCCTGCTTTCCGTTTCCGACAAGACCGGCATCGTCGACTTTGCCCGTGCCCTGCACGAGCGCGGCGTCAAGCTCCTCTCCACCGGCGGCACCGCCAAGCTGCTCGCCGAGTCCGGCCTGCCCGTGACGGAAGTGGCGGACTACACCGGCTTTCCGGAAATGCTCGACGGCCGCGTCAAGACGCTGCATCCGAAAGTGCATGGCGGCATCCTGGCCCGCCGCGACCTGCCCGAACACATGGCCGCCCTGTCCGAGCACAGCATCCCGACCATCGACCTGCTGGTGGTGAACCTGTACCCGTTCCAGCAGACGGTGGCCAAGGACGAATGCTCGCTGGCCGACGCCATCGAGAACATCGACATCGGCGGCCCGACCATGCTGCGCTCGGCGGCCAAGAACCATCGTGATGTGACGGTCATCGTCGATCCGGCCGACTACGCCACCGTGCTGGCCGAAATGCAGGCCAACAACAACACGGTTGGCTACGAGACCAACTTCATGCTGGCCAAGAAGGTGTTCGCGCACACCGCGCAGTACGACGGTGCGATCACGAATTACCTGACGAGCCTGGGCGCCGACAAGTCGCACAGCACGCGCAGCGCCTATCCGCAGACGCTGAACCTGGCCTTCGACAAGGTGCAGGAAATGCGCTACGGCGAGAACCCGCACCAGTCCGCCGCGTTCTACCGTGACCTGAAGGTCGTGGACGGCGCGCTCGCCAACTACACGCAACTGCAGGGCAAGGAGCTGTCGTACAACAACATCGCCGACGCCGATGCTGCGTGGGAATGCGTGAAGTCGTTCGACCCGGCCAAGGGCGCGGCGTGCGTGATCATCAAACACGCAAACCCGTGCGGCGTGGCCATCGGCGGTACCGCGCAGGAAGCGTATGAGAAGGCCTTCAAGACCGATTCGACCTCGGCCTTCGGCGGCATCATCGCCTTCAACGTGCCGCTGGATGAAGCGGCTGCGCAGGTGGTGGCCAAGCAGTTCGTGGAAGTGCTGATCGCCCCGGGCTTCTCGGAAGGCGCGCGTGCGGTGTTTGCCGCCAAGCAGAACGTGCGCGTGTTGGAGATTCCGCTGGGCAAGGGCGTGAACGCGTACGACTTCAAGCGCGTGGGCGGAGGCCTGCTGGTGCAGAGCCCGGATGCCAAGAACGTACAGCCGAGCGAGCTGCGCGTGGTCACCAAGCGCCACCCGACCCCGAAGGAGATGGACGACCTGATGTTCGCCTGGCGCGTCGCCAAGTTCGTCAAGTCGAACGCCATCGTGTTCTGCGGCGGCGGCATGACGCTGGGCGTGGGCGCCGGCCAGATGAGTCGTGTGGACTCGGCCCGCATCGCGAGCATCAAGGCGCAGAACGCCGGCCTGACGCTGGCCGGTTCGGCTGTGGCATCGGATGCGTTCTTCCCGTTCCGCGACGGCCTGGACGTGGTGGTCGATGCGGGCGCCTCATGCGTGATCCAGCCGGGCGGCTCGGTGCGCGACGATGAAGTGATCGCCGCCGCCGACGAGCGCAACGTGGCAATGATCTTCACGGGCACGCGCCACTTCCGCCACTAAACGGCACGGTCGTTCGACCGATCAGCGGGGCAAGGCGTAGACTGGCGCCTGCCCCGTTTTTCTTTTCTGCTCCGCTCCATTTCATGCGCATCCTCGGCATCGACCCCGGCCTTCGCACCACGGGTTTCGGCGTGCTCGAACGGCACGGCCACAAGCTCGTCTACGTGGCCTCGGGCACGATCAAGAGCAACGGCAATGCCGACCTGCCCAGCCGCCTGAAGACGCTGTACGACGGCGTCTCCGAGCTGGTGAGCACATACCGGCCGGACTGCGCTTCCATCGAAAAGGTGTTCGTCAACGTCAACCCGCAATCGACGCTGCTGCTGGGCCAGGCGCGCGGCGCGGTGATCTGCGGGCTGATGAGCGGCAACCTGCCGGTGTTCGAATACACCGCGCTGCAACTGAAGCAGGCCGTGGTCGGCTACGGCCGCGCCAATAAGGATCAGGTGCAGGAAATGGTCGTGCGCCTGCTCAACCTCGAAGGCAAACCCGGTGCCGATGCATCCGACGCGCTGGGCGTGGCCATCTGTCATGCGCACGGCGGCGAGACACTGGCCGCCATGGCCGGGCTGGCGCCGCAGCTTGCGCAAAAGGGCTTGCGCGTGCGGCGCGGGCGCCTCGTCGGCTGACAGGATTCTTAAGGACGACGGGTAGCTGCGCGCATACACGGCGACTACCATGCGGGTATCCGTCTTCAGGAGCCTCCGATGCTGCGCCGTCTCATCCTGCTGAGCCCGTTCGTCTTGAGCGCCTCCCTGGCCTTGTCGGCCTGCCGGCTGGAATACAACCACGGCGGCGGCGGCGGGGGCAACACCACGCCCATCGCCACCGTCCAGGTGATCGGCCATCGCGGTGCGCCTGCACTGCGGCCCGAGCACACGCTGGCCTCGTACCAGAAGGCCATCGACGATGGCGCCGACATCATCGAGCCCGATCTCGTCTCCACAAAGGACGGCGTGCTGGTTGCGCGCCACGAGAACGAAATCTCCGGCACGACCAACGTGGCCGACGTGGCAGCGTTTGCCGGCCGCAAGACCACCAAGACGATCGACGGCCAGAGTGTCACCGGCTGGTTCACCGAAGACTTCACGCTGGGGGAACTGAAAACGCTGCGCGCACGCGAGCGCATCCCGAGCATCCGCCCCGACAACGTCGCCTACAACGACCAGTTCGACATCCCCACGCTCGACGAGATCATCGCGCTGGCGCGGGACCAATCCGCCAGGCTCGGCCGCAACATCGGCATCTATCCGGAAACGAAACACCCGACGTATTTCCAGTCGATCGGCCTGCCGCTGGAAGACAGGTTGATCGACGGCCTGCGCCGCGACGCCTTTACGGCCAGCCGCACCACGGTCTACATCCAGTCGTTCGAAGTCGCCAACCTCAAGGCGATTCGCAACAAGATCGGCAGCAGCCAACCCAACTGGAAGCTCGTGCAACTGATGGGCACATCCAGCCGGCAGCCCTACGATTTTGTGGTCGCCAAAGACAGCCGCACCTTCGGCGACATGATGACCAGCCAAGGCATGCGCGACATCGCCGCGTATGCCAATGGTGTCGGCCCTGACAAGAGCAGCATCATGGGCCTGGATGCCAACGGCCGACTCACTGACCCGACCGACCTGATCCGCGACGCGCACAACGCCGGGCTGATCGTCCACCCGTACACATTCCGCCCCGAGAACACCTTCTTGCCGCCGTCGCTGCGCAGCGGCGCGGACAACACGCGCAACGTCAACGGCTCGATTACGGAGATCCAGGCGTTCCTGCGTGCGGGCGTCGACGGCTTCTTCACCGATGACCCGGCTGTCGGACGACAAGCCGTATCGACCTTCCAGCGTTAGTTTTCGCGCATCAATCCGTAGCGAGCGGCCGACCCCGGATCGGGTCTCGCAGAAGGTTTGGGCTACACTGCGTCCCGTTTTGGACGAGGAACCCCACCCATGATCGGACGCATCGCCGGGACGCTGATCGAAAAGAACCCGCCGCACCTGCTGGTCGATTGCCACGGCGTCGGCTACGAGATCGACGTGCCGATGAGCACGTTCTACAACCTGCCCGCCACCGGCGAGAAGGTCGTCCTGCTGACGCAGCAGATCGTGCGTGAGGATGCGCACCTGCTCTACGGCTTCGGCACCGCCGCCGAGCGCGAAACCTTCCGCCAGCTCATCAAGATTTCCGGCATCGGCGCCCGCATCGCGCTGGCGGTGCTGTCGGGCATGTCGGTGGCTGAACTCGCGCAGGCCGTCACGCTGCAGGAAGCCGGGCGGCTGACGCGCATCCCGGGGATCGGCAAGAAGACGGCCGAGCGCCTGCTGCTGGAGCTTAAAGGCAAGCTGGGCGCCGACTTGGGTACAGTACCCGGCGGCCCCGCCGTCTCGGACGATGCGGTCGACGTGCTCAATGCCCTGTTGGCCCTGGGGTATTCCGACAAGGAAGCGGCGCTCGCCATCAAGCAGGTGCCGGCCGGTACGGGCGTCTCCGAAGGCATCAAGCTGGCGCTCAAGGCGCTCTCCAAGGGCTGACGCTCAGGAAGCGGCAAGACGGTAGAATGGCCTGCTCGCGCCTTCCCGGCGCCGTCCGCCCGTCATGATCGAAACCGATAAGCTCGCCGCCAAGGCTGTTTCTGCTGAGCGCATCATCTCAGCCGCCCCTGTCTCGCCCAACGAGGAGGCCTTCGAGCGCGCGTTGCGTCCCAAGTTGCTCGACGAATACGTCGGCCAGGAAAAGGTGCGCGGCCAACTCGACATCTTCATGACTGCGGCAAAAAACCGCAGCGAGGCGCTGGACCACGTCCTGCTGTTCGGCCCGCCGGGCCTGGGCAAGACGACGCTGGCGCACATCATTGCGCGCGAGATGGGTGTCAACCTGCGGCAGACCTCCGGCCCCGTGCTAGAGCGTCCGGGCGACCTGGCCGCACTGCTCACGAACCTCGAAGCCAACGACGTCCTCTTCATCGACGAGATCCATCGGCTCTCGCCCGTGGTGGAAGAAATCCTGTACCCGGCGCTCGAGGACTACCAGATCGACATCATGATCGGCGAGGGCCCGGCGGCGCGCTCGGTCAAACTCGATCTGCAGCCGTTCACGCTGGTGGGCGCCACCACGCGCGCCGGCATGCTGACCAACCCGCTGCGTGACCGCTTCGGCATCGTCGCGCGGCTTGAGTTTTATACGCCTGCCGAACTGGCGAAGATCGTCACGCGCTCGTCGGGGCTGCTCAATGCGCGCATTGCCGAAGACGGCGCGCTGGAGATCGCCAAGCGCTCGCGCGGGACGCCGCGTATCGCCAACCGCCTGCTGCGCCGCGTGCGCGATTACGCCGAGGTGAAGGCTGATGGCGTCATCACGCGCGAGGTGGCCGACGCCGCCCTCGCCATGCTCGATGTGGACGCAGTGGGTTTCGATCTGATGGACCGCAAGCTGCTCGAAGCGATCCTGCACAAGTTCAACGGCGGCCCGGTCGGCATCGACAACCTCGCAGCCGCGATTGGCGAAGAGCGCGACACGATCGAAGACGTGCTTGAGCCATATCTGATCCAGCAGGGCTATCTGCAGCGAACGCCTCGCGGGCGCGTCGCCACGGCGTCCGCGTACCAGCACTTCGGGCTGGGCGCCCCCAAGAGCGGCCCGGTCCGCGATCTCTGGAACGATAGCCAATAACCACTCACCCGGACCGCCCCCGACATGTCCGCCGCCCCACACCATCCCAACCGCACCTACCGCTACTACGACTTCGTCATGGCCGCGTTCGTCACAGTGCTGCTGTGCTCGAACCTCATCGGCGCGGCCAAGGCGGCTCAGGTCACATTGCCGGTCCTGGGGCCCGTCACCTTTGGCGCGGGCGTGCTGTTCTTCCCGATCTCATACATCTTCGGCGACATCCTCACCGAGGTGTACGGCTACGGACGCGACCGTCGCGTGGTCTGGGCCGGCTTTGCCGCGCTCATCTTTGCGTCGTTCATGTCGCTGGTGGTGCTGGCGCTGCCGGTCGCGCCGTTCATGGCCGGATACCAGAAGAGCCTGAACGATGTGTTCGGCAACACGCCGCGCATCGTGGCCGGTTCGCTCATTGCCTTCTGGAGCGGCAGCTTCGCCAACAGCTACACGTTGGCGAAGATGAAGATCTGGAGTGAAGGCAAGTGGCTGTGGACACGGCTCATCGGGTCCACGGTGGTGGGCGAGGCAGTGGATTCGTCGCTCTTCTACGTAATCGCCTTCTACGGCATCTGGCCGCACCAGCAATTGCTGCGCGTGGCCATCGCGCAATACATTCTGAAGACCGGCTGGGAGGTGGTGGCGACGCCGCTCACCTACCGCGTCGTCGCCTTCCTCAAGCGCGTCGAGCACGAAGATTATTACGACCGCGACACCGATTTCACGCCGTTCAAGCTGAAGGTCTAAGGCACGCGCCGGTCGACCTCGTCGAGCACCAGCAGATCGAGGTGCGTGACGTCCCCCCATTGCACCACGGTCAATTGATGACCGTCCGACGAGAGCCGGTTGATGCTGGCATTGCGTAGCTCATGCTGGCGCGGCTCGGTGAGCGTCATTGCATTGGCGTGGCGGTAGAGGCAATCGAGGACACCGCCATGGCTGACCAGGGCAATGCGCTCGCCGGGGTGGCGGCGGATCAGGCGCAGCGCGGTTTCCACGGCGCGCTCGTGGAATGCGGTGAGTGTCTCGCCACCGGGCGGTGCAAACTCGGGAACGCGGCTCTGCCACGCCTCGAATTCGGCCGGATGCTGCTCGGCGACTTCAGCGTAGGTCAGCCCCTCGAACTGTCCATAGCAACGCTCGCGCAGGCCAGCATCATCGCGCACAGTGATACCGATCTCGTCAGCTAGGGCCTGCGCCGTCTGCCTGGCGCGCGACAGGTCGCTCGCGTAGACCGCGTCGAACGGCTCGCGGGCGAGCGCCTTGCCCAGTTGCGCGGCCTGCTCCTGACCTTGCGCATTCAGCGGCACGTCGAGCTGGCCTTGCAGGCGGCGCTCGCGGTTCCAGTCGGTCTCGCCGTGGCGGACCAGCACGATATGGGTGATTTGCGGAATCGGCATGGGGACGGCGGCGGCGCGAGGCATCACGGGTTCCTGAACACGTCTGAGCAGTCAGACAGATGGGGAGGCTTCCGCCCTGGCCGCCTTGGTCGAAGACGATGCGGCTTGCGGCGACACCTGCAACCAGAACGTGACTGGGCCATCGTTGACGAGGGAGACCTGCATCATCGCGCCAAACTCACCCGTGGCCACGATGGCGTGCTGCGCGCGGGCACGCGTCACGAAGTGCTCGTACAGCCGGCGGCCATCCTCGGGGGCCGCTGCCGGCGTAAAGCTCGGGCGTGTGCCAGACTTGGTATCCGCCGCCAGTGTGAACTGCGACACCACCAGCAGACCGCCCGCTTGCCCGTTGCCGTCGATGTTGCGCACCGGCAGGTTCATCTTGCCCTGTGCATCGGAGAACACGCGATAGTTCAGCAGCTTCTCGAGCAGGCGATCGGCCTCGGCGGGGGTGTCGCCGCGCTCGGCACAGACCAGCGCGAGCAGCCCCGGACCGATCTCGCCGACTACACGACCCTCCACCCGCACGGCAGCCTGCGAGACACGCTGGATCAGCCCGATCACTTCAGCACCACGCGCGCAAAGCGACGCTTGCCGACCTGTATCACGAACGTGCCCGCCTCAACCTTCAGTGCCTTGTCGCTGATGACGGTGCCATCGATCTTCACACCACCCTGCTCGATGTTGCGGTTGGCCTCCGACGTGGACGGGCACAGGCCCGCCTGCTTGAGCAGTTGCGCAATGCCCAGCGGCGCGCCGGACAGCTCGATCTGCGGAATATCGTCGGGCACGCCACCGCGCGCGCGGTGGTTGAAGTCTTCCAGCGCGCGCTCCGCGTCGGCTTGGCTGTGGAAGCGCGCGACGATCTCCTGCGCCAGCAGGACCTTGCAATCGCGCGGGTTGCGGCCCAGCGCGATCTCGCCCTTCATCATGTCGATTTCGGCCTGCGGGCGGAACGACAGCAGCGTGTAGTACGTCCACATCAGGTCGTCGGAAATGCTCATCAGCTTGCCGAACATGTCGTTCGGCGCCTCGCTGATACCAACGTAGTTGCCCTTGGACTTGGACATCTTCTCGACGCCGTCCAGGCCTACCAGCAACGGCATCGTCAGGATGCACTGCGGCTCCTGGCCATATTCCTTCTGCAGCTCGCGGCCCACGAGCAGGTTGAATTTCTGATCGGTGCCGCCCAGTTCCAGGTCCGACTTGAGCGCGACCGAGTCGTAACCCTGCATCAACGGGTAAAGGAATTCGTGCACGGAGATCGGCACGCCGGCCTTGTAGCGCTTGGTGAAGTCGTCGCGCTCCATCATGCGGGCGACGGTGTACCTGGCGGCGAGCTGGATGATGCCGCGCGCGCCGAGCGGGTCGCACCATTCGCTGTTGTAGCGGATCTCGGTCTTGCTCGGGTCCAGCACCATGCTGGCCTGGCGGTAGTACGTCTGCGCATTGGCCTCGATCTGCTCGCGCGTCAACGGCGGGCGCGTGGCGTTGCGGCCGGACGGATCACCAATCGTGGAGGTGAAATCGCCGATCAGGAAGATCACCTGATGACCGAGATCCTGCAGTTGGCGCAGCTTGTTCAGCACCACGGTGTGGCCGATGTGGATGTCAGGCGCGGTCGGGTCCAGGCCAAGCTTGATGCGCAGGGGCACGCCCGTGGCAGCACTGCGCGCCAGCTTCTGCTCCCACTCCGAGGCGATCAGCAGTTCGTCACAGCCGCGCAGCGAAACTTCCATCGCGTGCAGCACCTCCGGCGTGATCGGATACTTCGTCTTGCCCTGCGTAGTGTGGTCAGCGGCGGGGGCAGTGGAGGCGTCGGATGCGGTCATGGCAAAAAGAATGGTGACCACGCGCTGACCAGAAAGGCCGGCGGCGCGGACGAGAAGTCAACAATCGGGAAACAGGCGTGCGCGATGGACGACATGGTCGTCCGTGCGCGATCCCGCGATTTTACCGTGATGCGTCGTCCCGCCCAAAGGACCCCTCGCGACACGCCCTGCACGGGTCCTGCTCGGCCGCTGCCGCTGGTATGCTCACGCGCATGACGACCGTCCCTCACTCTCATAGCGAGCTCTACATCGGCCTGATGTCAGGCACCAGCCTGGATGGCGTCGATGGCGTGCTCGTCGACTTCTCCGGCGCCCACCCGGTATTGGTCGCGGACGCTTACGTGGCGTTTCCGCCTGACCTGCGGCGGGCGTTTCTCGATCTGCAGCAGGCCGGCCACGACGAGATCCACCGCGAGGCCCTCGCGGCGAATGCACTCGCCAGCCTGTACGCGGAATGCGTCGAACAGTTGCTCAAGAAAAGCGGCTGCATCCGGCGGGAGATCCGTGCCATCGGCGCGCACGGCCAGACCATTCGCCATCAGCCGGGAGCCCACGATGGCCTCGGCTACACGCGCCAGACGCAACACGCCGCCGTGCTGGCAGAGCGCACGGGCATCGACGTCATTGCTGACTTCCGCAGCCGCGATGTTGCCGCTGGAGGACAGGGCGCCCCGCTGGTGCCTGCCGTGCACCGCGCGTTGTTCGGGCAGCCCGATGCGTGGCAGGTGGTCTGCAATATTGGCGGCATCGCGAACCTTACGGTGCTGCCACCGCAAGCCTCGGACGCACGCGATTCCGTGCTCGGTTTTGATTGCGGCCCCGGCAATGCGCTGCTGGACCATTGGGTCCACACGCACCACGGACAGGCTTACGATCGCGACGGCGCCTGGGCGCGCACCGGCGACGTCGACGCGACCCTGCTTGCCCGCCTGTGCAGCGAGCCTTTCTTCGATCTGCCACCGCCCAAGAGCACCGGCCGCGACCTGTTCAACCCTGCCTGGCTGAAACACCAGGCCGGCGAAGCGCTCGCACGTCTGCGCCCCCAGAACGTGCAGGCGACGCTGCTCGCCCTGACGACCGATACCATCGCGAGCGCGGTGCGCCGCCATGCGCCCCTTGCAAAGTCGCTGGTGGTCTGTGGCGGAGGCGCACGCAACGGCGCGATGATGGCGCGCCTCTCCGAGCAGTTGCCCGGTGTCGACATCGCACCCAGCGACAAGTTTGGCGTGCCGGCCAATCAAGTCGAGGCACTGGCGTTCGCGTGGCTCGCCCGCCAATGCGTGCGCCGCGAGCCGGGCAATCTTCATCATGCGACCGGCGCCGCGGGGCCTCGCGTGCTCGGAACCATCTATCCCGCCTAGATCGCGCAGATCCGAGCAGGCAACAAAAAAGCGCACCGGAGTGCGCTTTTTTTGCCTGCAATGAATCGTCAGACCGAGAACGAAGAGCCGCAACCGCAAGTGGTCGAGGCATTCGGATTCTTGATGACGAATTGCGCGCCGCTGATGTCTTCCTTGTAGTCGATCTCGGCGCCCACCAGATATTGGTAGCTCATCGAATCAATCAGCAACGTCACGCCATTCTTCGTCATGGTCGTGTCGTCTTCGTTCGTATCCTCATCAAAGGTGAAGCCGTACTGGAAGCCCGAGCACCCGCCGCCTTGCACGAACACGCGCAGCTTCAACTCCGGGTTACCTTCTTCTTCAATCAGTTGCTTGACCTTGTCCGCAGCGCTGTCGGTAAAGACCAGCGGAGCCGGAACCTCGTTCACATCGGGCGTGGCTGCCTGCGCGACTGCGTTCATGGAAAATCTCCTGTGGGAACGTCTCAAAACCTGCACGTATTTTAAGCGCAAGCTGCAAATCGTGCCGAAGCCCCAGGTTTCAAGAGGCTATTGTGCGGTGTGCCAGCAACGGCCACAGCGGTCGACAGGCGTGCTCGGCACTCAGTCCTGATTGGACGCCAGCTTCAGATTGGGCAGCAACTTCACATCGCCCGGTACCGAGTGCGCCAACGTACCCATGACGACAGCACCCTGATGCATCTCCAGTGCGGCGTACTGCACGTTGCCCTCGATACGCGCTTTCGGCTGCAATTCGAGCAGCTCGGCCACATGCACGGGCCCAACCACGGTGCCATTCAGGATCAGGTGTCCGACATGCACCTCACCTTCGATACGCGCCGTATCGGTGACGACCAGCATGCTGGGCTTGTCCGGATCGCCGTAGACGTTTCCCTTGATGGCACCGTCAATCCGCAGCCCGCCGGAGAAACGAAGATCGCCCTCGAGCTTGGTGTGGGCGCCCAGCAGGGTTTCGATTGCCAGTCCCTTCTTTTTGCCAAACAGCATCGTCGACTCCTATTCATTCAGGATCCGAACGGGTATGCCCGTCAGATGGAAAAACTCTGGCTCGCCTTGATCTTGCCGTTCTGCAGCACCTTCACCATCACCGACTGCACCGTCGTGCCGGGAGGCACATCCACCGTCCCTTCGAGACGTTGGTAGTGCGTCAGCTTGACGCGTACTGCCTGCGCCGCCGTTCCGCCGTTGGACGGACCCGGGAAATCGATCGTAGCAGGTTTGCCTCCCTGCACCACATTCAGCTTGAGCGCAAGCTGCCCCTCAAACTCGGAGACCGGTGCGAAGGCCTTGCCGCCGCCCTGCATCAGCAGCACGCGGAAGTGCAAGCGGGTCGGCTGGGCCTCGTCCGGTGCAATGCGGAAGCTGCGAACGTAAATGCCGGCGGTGTTGGTAGGCGCGGGCAGCAAGCTGTCGAAAAAGGCCAAATCCTCCTTCAACTGTGCGTTTTCGGCCTCCAGTGCCTTGAGTTGCTCGGCCATCTGCGCCTGCGCGCCCTCAGCCATGCTCAGACGGGCGTCCACGGTGCCGGCGGACGCTGACAGCTTGTCGCGCTCGGCCTGGACGGCAGCCAGCCTGGCGGACAGTTCGCGGTTCATAGCGCGCAGGTCACTGTCGTGGGGCCCCGTCAGGCGGCGTCCTTCCTCGAAGGCCCACAGAGCCGCCGCTGCGGCCAGCCCCAACACCACCGCGATCATCAAGATGGTCACTGGCCACGGCAGGCGCGAACGCACCGTGACATTCGGGGCGAGCACCGAAGCACGACGCAGCAGACGGCGCGCCTTCACGCGGCACCCTCCCGACCCGCACGGCGAATCAGAATCGGATTAGGCAGAACAGCGGATTGCATCATACGTCTCGAACGCTGACAGAGTGTGGATTGTAGTCTCGGCGACATGTCGAAGCTGTTGCAAAGGGTAAGCGACGCGCCGAAAACATCACACCGTTTGATTGGAGCGCTCAAAACAAAAAACCACACCCTTGGGTGTGGTTTTTTGCGAAAGCAGCAGGAAACGAATTAACGCTTCGAGAACTGCTTGGCGCGGCGGGCCTTGCGCAGACCAACCTTCTTACGCTCGACTTCACGTGCATCGCGCGTCACCAGACCGGCCTTCGACAGGGCGGGCTTGAGCGTTGCATCGTAATCGATCAGGGCGCGGGTGATACCGTGACGCACGGCACCGGCTTGGCCGGTTTCGCCGCCACCCACCACGTTCACCTTGATGTCGAACGTCGCTGCGTGGTTGGTCAGCTCGAGCGGCTGGCGCACGATCATCAGCGAGGTTTCACGAGCGAAGTACTCGTTGATGGCCTTGCCGTTGACGATGATGTCGCCCTTGCCGGACTTGATGAAGACACGTGCCACAGCGCTCTTGCGGCGGCCGGTGCCATAGTTCCAGTTTCCGATCATGGATTAGGCCCCTTAGATTTCCAGCGCTTTCGGCTGCTGAGCTTCGTGCGGATGCGAGCCTTCAGCGTAAACCTTCAGCTTCTTGATCATCGCGTAGCCCAGCGGACCCTTTGGCAGCATGCCCTTCACAGCCTTCTCCAGGGCGCGGCCCGGGAAACGCTGCTGCATCTTGCCAAACGTCGTTTCGTAGATACCGCCCGGGTAACCCGAGTGGCGATAGTACTTCTTGTCGGTCGTCTTGGCGCCCGTCACACGCAGCTTGGCCGCATTGATGACGATTATGAAATCGCCGGTATCGACGTGCGGAGTGAATTCGGGCTTGTGCTTGCCGCGCAGTCGGTGTGCCACTTCGCTGGCGACACGCCCGAGGACCTTGTCCGTCGCGTCAATCACGTACCAATCGCGCTTCACCTCATGGGGCTTTGCGGAAAAGGTCTTCATGATTTTTCCAAATATTGAGTCAGTGCCCGAGTGGACCCGTATCGTGCTGAGAACTCACGTTCAGACTGCTCACGAACGGATCGTCTTGCGGACGCCTGCGCAACCCCATGCGAGGTCATCGCCGGCCCGCCTTCCCGCTTGTTGGTGCGGGCTCTCTGGATTCTTTCCCGCGGGCAATCCGGAAAAGATTTCGATTCTACCCCGCCCAGAACCCTTGACACAAGGAAAAAGGCACACCTCGGCCGGACAGGCGAAAAAAAACCCAAGCTGGTGAGCTTGGGTTTGAATCCACCAAAGGAGGAGGGTGGAGGAGACACCTGCTGATCGTCGACTTGGCGGGTTGCACCACATCGGCCGATCCAATGGTGCAAATTATACCCATTTGTGGGGCATGCGCAAGGGAATTTGCACTGCGAAATTGTGTTTCGTAATACGGAATGCAGATTGGAGCGTAGCTCAGCCGTTTATTTTCATACGAATCAATAGCTTATGCTTAAACCATGGCACACCGGATGCGGCGACCTAGAAGTTTTCCTCCAGATGCGGTGCCATTTCGGTGCGCAATTCACGGGTTGCACCTTTTTGCACGGGCACCATTGTCAAGCCGAATTCACCCTAACCAGCCTGCGAGACCAGGGGCCGGTCGCTACAATGTGGCTCTTCGTCGGCCCCGGTCGACATCTGCATAAGGATTGGACATGGATTGCACAGTCAGCTGGACCGGCCCGGAAGGGATGGCATTTTTGGCGGAAACCGGCAGCGGCCACCTCGTGACGATGGACGGCGCGCCCGATGGCGGGGGCCGTAATCTCGCGCCGCGCCCCATGGAAATGGTGCTGCTGGGCACCGGGGGCTGCACCGCGTATGACGTGGTGCTGATCCTCAAGCGCGGGCGCCAGGATGTGCAGGGCTGCAGCGTCAAGCTGCATGCCGACCGCGCCGAAGCCGACCCGAAGGTTTTCACGCGCATTCACTTCACCTTTACGGTGACGGGGCGCAACCTGAAGCGGGAAACCGTCGAGCGTGCGGTCCAGCTGTCGCACGAGAAGTACTGCTCGGCGTCGATCATGCTGGCCAAGACGGCCGAGATCACGCACTCGCTGGAACTGGTAGATCTGGCCGCGCAGCCGACGGCATCGGAATAAGAAGCGAAGCGGACCGATAAGCCGGATTCTGTGCGCCGCCAAGCCGAAACCTGGCGGCGTGACAACCATTCCTCTAGACCGGCTGTTGCCAGCCGGCTCAAGCTCCCTACCCGCAGACTCAGCGAGCCGCTTCGTCGCCTGCTTACTTGGGATTGCTCCGGGTGGAGGTTACCGCGTTTCACCCTTCGCCCTGGCCGAAGCCGGGGCGAAGACTCGTCTCTGTGGCCCTATTCCGCACGTCACCGTGGATGGTCGTTAGCCATCACCCTGCTCTATGGAGTCCGGACTTTCCTCCCCTTCCGCGCGCGCGAGGCGGCGAAAGCAGCGGTTGTCTGGTCCGCTTCGCGAGGCGCGAGTCTAGCACCATTCGAGGCCCGGCCGCTTACACAGCCTTTCGGCGGCCCGCGCGAAAGACGGCCGTGTCGGCATAGAAGGCGGCGTCCCAGTTCGCAGCGCACCAGCCGGGTATCCCCATGACCGGCAGCGGACGAAAGTCGCGGGGCGTGAGTTCGGTGTGCAGCAGCATCTGGGCCAGCGACGCGTCAAGCGATACCCGATCGGCTTGCAGCGTGGCGACGCGGACCGGCCACGCGTGCGCGGTGATCGACTTGTAAGGGGCGACCAGCTTTTCCAGCAAGGCGTGACCAAACGGCAGCACCGCGCACGAGGTTCCCCACCGGTCCCTTCCCTGAACAAACAGCCGCTGCCAGTCGAAGCCGGTCAGGTGGCGCTCGGGAGCGTCGTCGGTGTGCAGGAAGATGAGCGCGTTTTCGTCGAACAGCGTGGCGGCATCGCGCACCGTGCCGCGGGCGGCGCTGACGCCATCGTGCATGATGACCCGCGCCTGCCGCGCGTTGAGCGCCGCCTTCGCACGCGGCCAATGCAGCCAGATCAGCGCGTTGAACAGATCGTGGAGATTGTCTCGCGTCGGCACTTCGCCCGTGGTGGCGATGTGCGTTTCATAAGCGGTGTCCGCAGGCAGCATGTCTTGCGGGATGAAGCGCAAGGCATGGCCACCGGATGTGCAGATCGCCTGTGTGGCAGGATGCGCATTCAGCGCCGCCCGCAGATCGACACCGAGCGCAATCGCGTCGGCGAGGGGCGCGCCGATCTGTGCGAGCGGCGCAAACGCAGGGTGGCTCCAGTCGATCGCCCCCAGACCCTCGATCGCCAATTCAACGCGCTCAGACGGATTTCCAACGCAGCATTTCACCGCCACGCAAGGGCACCAGCGTCTGCTCGCCGAACGGGACTTCGGCGGGGAGCTGCCACTGCGAGCGCGTGAGCGTGAGCGTACCGGCGTTGCGCGGCAGGCCGTAGAAGTCTGGGCCGTGCAGGCTGGCGAAGCCTTCGAGCTTGTCGAGCGCGTTGGCGTCTTCAAAGGCCTCGGCATAGAGCTCCATGGCGTGCAGCGCGGTGTAGCAGCCGGCGCAGCCGCAGGCGTGTTCCTTCACGCCCTTGGCGTGCGGTGCGCTGTCGGTGCCGAGGAAGAAGCGCGGGTGGCCCGACGTTGCTGCGGCTACGAGGGCCAGGCGATGCGTCTCGCGCTTGAGCACGGGCAGGCAGTAGTAGTGCGGCCGGATGCCGCCGACGAACAGCGCGTTGCGGTTGTACAGCAGGTGGTGCGCGGTGATGGTGGCGCCGACCGGTCCCTCCGCATCGCGCACGTACTCGGCCGCCTGCTTGGTGGTGATGTGCTCGAACACGACCTTCAGCGCGGGGAAGTCGCGGCGCAACGGCAGCATCACCGTGTCGATGAAGACCGCCTCGCGATCGAAGATGTCGACGGTCGGGTCGGTCACTTCGCCGTGTACGAGCAGCGGCATGCCGACTTCCTGCATCGCTTCGAGCGTCTTGGTGCAGCGGCGCAGGTCGGTCACGCCGGCATCGCTGTTGGTGGTGGCGCCGGCCGGATACAGCTTCACGCCGTGGATGAAGCCGCTCGCCTTGGCTTCACGGATCACCTCGGGCGACGTGTTGTCGGTCAGGTACAGCGTCATCAACGGTTCGAACGGCGTGCCGGCCGGCAGCGCAGCGAGGATGCGATCACGATAGGCACGCGCCTGTGCGGTCGTCGTCACGGGCGGCTTGAGGTTCGGCATGATGATCGCCCGCCCGAACTGGCGCGCGGTGTCGCCCACGACGTCGGCGAGCGCATCGCCGTCGCGCAGGTGCAGGTGCCAGTCATCGGGGCGGACGATGGTGAGGGTGTCGGTCATGATGCGTGAGGCAGCAGTCAGCAAAAACGTGAATCAGAGAATGAGGATGACACGATAGTCATTGACGTTGGTGCGCGTCGGTCCGGTGACGATGAGGTCATCGGCGGCAGCGAAGAAACCATAGGCGTCGTGTGCGTCGAGGGCGGCGCGAGCGGCGACGCCCTTGCCGGCAGCGCGGGCAATGGACTCCGGATCGAGCAGCGCACCCGCATTGTCCTCCGATCCGTCGATGCCGTCTGTATCGGCGGCAAGTGCGTAGACGTCGCCCATGTCCTCGACCGTCACGGCAAGGGAAAGCAGGAACTCAGCGCAGCGCCCGCCCCGCCCGCCGGTCAGGCCTGGCGGAATCGTCACGGTGCATTCACCGCCGGAGATGAGCGCGACCGGCGCCGCGAAGGGCGTGCCGTGCTGGCGGATCTGCCGCGCCAGCGCGCCGTACACCTGCGCGACATCACGCGCCTCGCCCGTCACCGTGTCGCCGAGGATGGCCGCATGCATGCCGCGCGCCGCAAAGACCTGCGCGCCGGCCTGCAAACTCTGCTGCGCGGTGGCGATGACGTGATTGGCGACCCGGGCAAAGCAGGCGTCGCCCGGCTTCGGTGTTTCAGGAACCTCGCCGCGGGCGCCGCGCTCCAGATGCGCGCGCACGGTGTCGGGTATCTGCGCGCCCCAGCGGCCAAGAATGGCCAGCGCATCGGCATAGGTACTCGGGTCGGGCACTGTCGGGCCGCTGGCGATGGCGCTCGGGTCGTCGCCAGCGACGTCGGAGACGATCAGCGTCGTCACGGGCGCACGCGATGCCGCTGCCAGCCGCCCACCCTGGATGCGCGACAGATGCTTGCGCACGATGTTCATGTCGGTGATGGGCGCGCCGCAACGCAGCAGTTCCCGCGTCACCGCTTTCAGATCGGCCATCGGGATGCCATCGGCGGGCAACGACAGCAGGCTTGAGCCTCCGCCCGACACCAGAACGATCAGGCGGTCGTTCTCGGTCAGCGCAGATACGCGGTCAAGGATCTCCTGTGCCGCCTGCTCGCCGGCTTCATCGGGCACCGGATGACCGGCCTCGACCACACGGATATGCGACGTCGACAGGCCGTGCGCATAGCGCGTGACGACCAGGCCCTCGATCCGGGCCTGCCCGTCATAGGCCTGCTCCACGGCCAGCGCCATCGCCGCCGCAGCCTTGCCCGCGCCGACCACCAGTGTCTTGCCGCCTGCATGCGGCGGGGGCAGAAAAGCAGCGACGGTCTTAAGCGGATCGGCGGCGCCGACGGCTGCGGTGTAGCTCTCCAGCAGCAGGGCGCGTGCAGCGGCGCGGTCGAGCTTCATGCGAGCGCCTCTGCGATCGCGCGACCCAGATCCACCGTGCCCGCCGTGCCGCCAATGTCGCGCGTGAGCGGCGCGTGGCCGGGTCCCGCTGCCAGCACGTGTTCGATGGCGCTCAACACTGCCGCGCCCGCCGCGGGCTCGCCGAGATGTTCGAGCATCATGGCCGCACACCAGATCTGCCCGATCGGGTTGGCGATGCCTCTACCCGCGATATCCGGCGCCGAACCGTGCACCGGCTCGAACAGGCTCGGATACGTGCGGTCCGGGTTGATATTGCCCGACGGCGCGATGGCGATCGTGCCCGTGCACGCCGGCCCCAGATCGGAAAGGATGTCGCCGAACAGGTTGCTGGCGACCACCACGTCGAACATCTCGGGCTTCTGCACGAAATGCGCGGTGAGGATGTCGATGTGGAACTTGTCGACACTGACCTCGGGGAATTGCTTGGCCATCGCCTCGACGCGCTCGTCCCAGTACGGCATGGTGATGGAGATACCGTTGGACTTGGTGGCAGACGTGAGGTGCTTCGCCTCGCGGCGCTGCGCGAGATCGAAGGCGAACTTGAGGATGCGGTCGACGCCGGTTCGGCTCATGACCGTTTCCTGGATAACGATCTCGCGCTCGGTTCCGCCGTACATGCGGCCGCCGACGCTGGAATATTCGCCCTCGGTGTTCTCGCGCACCACGTAAAAGTCGATGGCGCCGGGGGCGCGCGGCTGGCCGTTGCGGTCAACCAGCGGGCTGCGGATGCCGGGCATCAGGCGCACGGGCCGCAAGTTTACATACTGGTCGAAGCCACGGCGGAACTGCAGCAGCGAACCCCACAGCGAAATGTGGTCGGGCACGGTATCGGGCCAGCCCACGGCGCCGAAGAAGATGGCATCGTAGCCGCGCAGCGTGTCGAACCAGTCGTCCGGCAGCATCTTGCCGTGGCGGACATAGTAGTCGCAGCTCGCGAAATCGAAGTGATCCGCCTGCAGCACAAAGCGGAACTTGCGGGCGGCCGCGTCCAGCACCCGCAGACCTTCAGGTACGACTTCCTTGCCGATCCCGTCTCCGGGGATCACTGCGATGCGATAAAACTTCATGGGAATGGCTTCCGGTTGAGCGGCGGTCGAGATGCCAGGTCTGGCAGGTGATCCTGCACGATGCGGCGTGAGCGCAACGGGCCGGCGCCAGGACCGGCGTCGCCACGGAAAAGGCGCTTGGCACCCCCGGCGGCGCGCAGGATAATGATTATTTTATTGCATCCGACTTTCCCACCACCATGTGCCAGCTGCTGGGCATGAACTGCGCCGAACCGACCGATGTGACGTTCTCGTTCACGGGGTTTGCCGCGCGCGGTGGCGTGACGGACCACCATGCCGACGGTTTTGGTGTGGCGTTCTTCGAAGACAAGGCCTGCCGCCTGTTCATCGACAACCAGTCCGCCGGCACCTCGCCGGTCGCGGAGCTGGTCAAGCGCTACCCGATCAAGTCCAAGAACGTCATCTCGCACATCCGCAAGGCGACGCAGGGCACGGTGCGGCTGGAAAACTGCCACCCCTTCATGCGCGAGCTGTGGGGGCGGCACTGGATCTTCGCCCACAACGGCGACCTGAAGAACTTCTCGCCGTTCCTCTCGGGTGTCTATCAGCCGGTGGGGGATACCGACAGCGAGCTCGCCTTCTGCTTCATCATGCAGGCGCTGCGCAAGCGCTTTCCGGGATCGCAGCCGCCGCTCAACGAACTGTTCTACGCGCTGTCTGACATCACCAAGGAAATTACCCGCTACGGCGTGTTCAATTTCCTGTTGTGCAACGGGCAGGCGCAGTTTGCGCATTGCTCGACGCGGCTGTACTACATCGTGCGGCAGTGGCCGTTCTCGACGGCGCATTTGATCGACGCCGACATGACGATCGACTTCGCCAAATACACGACGCCTGCCGACCGCGTGGCCGTCATCGCCACCGCGCCGCTCACCGACAACGAAGTCTGGACGCAATTCGTGCCGGGCGAGCTGCTGATGTTCGAATCGGGCCAGCCCACGATGGCGACCAAGGTGCCGATCCCAGAGGCGGTCCAGGCCGCCAACGCGGCAAACACCGCCTGCACCTGACGCCGCATCGCCCGTAAAAAAAGCCGCTCCGAGTGGCTACACCCGGAGCGGCTTTTTATTGCCGGGAACCGTCGATCAATGCGACAGTATCTTCGACAGGAACTGCTTGGCACGGTCGGAACGAGCGTCGATGTTGCCGAAAAACTCTTCCTTCTCGCAGTCTTCAACGATGTGACCCTGGTCCATGAAGATCACGCGGTTGGCAACCTTGCGGGCGAAACCCATTTCGTGGGTCACGCACATCATGGTCATGCCTTCCTTGGCCAGCTCCACCATCACGTCAAGCACTTCGTTGACCATTTCCGGGTCCAGCGCGGAGGTTGGCTCGTCGAACAGCATGCAGATCGGGTCCATCGACAGCGCACGCGCGATGGCCACGCGCTGCTGCTGACCGCCCGACAGCTGGCCCGGGTACTTGGCAGCGTGCGCCTTCAGGCCCACACGGTCCAGGTATCTCAGGCCCTTGGCCATCGCCTCTTCCTTGGAACGGCCCAGCACCTTCTGCTGGGCGATCGTCAGGTTTTCGGTGATCGACAGGTGCGGGAACAGTTCGAAGTTCTGGAATACCATGCCCACGCGCGAGCGCAGTTTCGGCAGGTTCGTGCCCTTCGCGCCCACCGAGATCCCATCGACGAAGATCTCGCCCTTCTGAAACGGCTCCAGCGCGTTGACGGTCTTGATGAGCGTGGACTTGCCCGAACCCGACGGGCCACACACCACCACCACCTCGCTCTTCTTCACGCTGGTGGTGCAGTCGGTCAGCACCTGGAAGCTGCCGTACCACTTGGAAACGTTCTTGATCTCGATCATTGGGTCACCTTCTTCTGAAGCCGCTTCACCAGCACGGAGGCGCCGAAGCAGATCACGAAATAGCAAAAGCCGGCAAACAGCAGCAGTTCGACGATGCGGCCGTCGCGCTCACCGATGTTGTATGCCTGCGTAAAGAAGTCCGACAGCGCGCTCACGTACACCAGCGACGTATCCTGGAACAGGATGATGGCCTGCGTGAGCAGCAGCGGGATCATGTTGCGGAACGCCTGCGGCAGGATCACCAGGCGCATGGCCTGGCCATACGTCATGCCCATCGCATAGGCCGCGAACATCTGCCCGCGCGA
>JAGWNU010000032.1 GCA_028871175.1 Burkholderiaceae bacterium
GGTGGTGGCGTCAGCAGCGGCGGCGGCAATGCGCACGCCAATAGCGGCGGCGCGACGGCGGTCGGCGGCACCGGTGGCGGGACGGGCGGAGCAGGCGGCGCGGGCGCTGCCGGCGGGGCAGCCACGGCCGGCGCATCAACGTCTACGGCTGGCATGGGCACCGGCTCCGGCACATCCGCTGGCACGAGCACGGGTGGCACGGCGGGTGCCGGTGGCGCGGCCACCAACCTGGCCGGTAACGGCGGTGCTGGCGGGAGCGCCACCAATGGCAGTGCCACCAACGGCGGCTCCTCCACATTGGCGACCAACGGCAGTGCCACGGCCGGCAACGGCGCGCTCGGTGCGGTGGGTGGCGCGGGCGGTCAGGGCGGCGTCGGCAACGGCGGCGTCGGCAACGGCGCGATCGGCGGCGCAGGCGGCAATGGCGGCGCAGTGGCGGTGGATGCGGGCACGTTCAACATGTCCAATGCCATGGCCAGCGTCGGCCAGTCTGCAGCCGGGGTGATGATTGCGAACCAGAACAGCGGCTTTGCATCCCTCGTCCAGCAAAGCGTCAATGTGCAAGCCAACCTGAATGTCGGCCACTGAGCCGGTATCGGGCGTGAGCGGGGAAGCGCCGCTGCCGGTGCAATGACGCGATTGCGTGCGGGCAGCGGTTGATCGGCCGGGCTGCGTTTGCGGCCCGGCCCTGGTCGGAACGTGAGGGAGACATTCGATGCGATCCGACAGAATCACAGCAGGAAGGGCGGCGTGTCTGTTGGCATGCAGCCTGGCAGCTTGGCCGGCAGCGGTGGCGATGGCGTCGGATGATGTGCCGATTGCGGACAGTCCACAGGCAGCCAACACGGAAGCGGTGCGTCCCCCGGTCGCCGCCTCTGTGTCGGTGCCTGGGTTCGGTCATGCGGTGGGCGCAGACAGGCTCGACGGCTATCGCGGCGGAACGCAGGACCTGTACCAGACCGTCAACGATGCACGCCTGTCGGGCACCGTGAGCGACAACGCCGCCGTCAATGTGGCGACGGGGTCGAACATCGTGCGCGACGGCTCGTTTACCAACGCGGCCGGGATCCCCACGGTCATCCAGAACAGCGGGGCCAACGTGCTGATCCAGAACGCCACCATCGTCAACGTGCAGTTCCGGCCTTGAGGAAACAGCCATGCGCACGAGGTGCTGCGCGGCGCTGATGGTACTTGCGTGGGGGCCCGCGTCTGCGGGCTCCATCGACATGCTCGGCACGGGCGGCGGTACGTACAGCGTGCCGGTGACGAGCATGAAGGAGGCGCGTTTTCTGCGCACGCTGCATCAGCGTTACGACTTCAGTTGCGGCTCGGCCGCAGTCGCGACGCTGCTCACTTACCAGTACGGCTATCCGGTGAGCGAGCAGGCGGTGTTCCAGGCCATGTACCTGCATGGCGATCAGGAGAAGATCCGGCGCGAAGGTTTCTCGCTGCTCGACATCAAGCGCTACCTGGAGTCACAAGGCTTCGACGCTGACGGTTTCGAACAGCCGCTGGAAGCGCTGGACACGGCCCGCCTGCCGGCCATCGTGCTGCTGAGCGAGAACGGCTATCACCACTTCGTGGTGGTCAAGGGTATGCAGGATGGGCGCGTGCTCGTCGGCGATCCCGCCATGGGCACACGCGCCATCGCGCGTGCGAGCTTCGAGAGCATGTGGGACAACCATCTGCTGTTTGTCATCCACAACCGCGAAGCCAGCGCGACATTCAATTCGCCATCGGACTGGCGGGTTGCGCCGCGCGCGCCGCTGGCGGAGGGCATCGATCGCAGCGGCCTGGGGAACATCGTGATCCCCAAGCACGGCCCGAGCGATTTCTGAGCGTGCCAAGGGCATGCAGGAGGGCATCATGGGGTGGCTGGGTGGAGCGATGCGGGTCGTGGGGTTGTGCGCGCTGGCGGGGGCGACGCCCGCGTGGGCGGCAGGCATCGATGACAATCCTGTGCATGCATGGCGGGCAGTGTCGGAAGACCGGCTCGACGACATGCGCGGCGGGTTTGATGTGCCTTCGGCTGCGGGGCTGCGCATCTCGTTCGGCATTGACCGTGCGGTCTATATCAACGGCGACCTGGTGGCGAGTGCGTCGGTCAACATTCCCGACGTTGCACGCATGACCGCCGCACAGGCGCAGCAGCTTTCAGCCGTCGTCAATACCGGCAATCTCGTGCAGAACGGGCCGAACAATATCGCGCCGCCCGAAGTGACGTCGGGTGCGGCAGCCGCCGCCACGGTCATCCAGAACAGCCTGAACAACCAGACCTTGCAGGCCATCACGACGATCAATGCCGCGGTGAACAGCTTGCCGCAATATCGGCAGCTCAATCTCGCCAACGTGCTGCAGGGGGCGCTCGCCAACGTGGCCACGATGATGCACTGAGGCTGCGGCGCGACGCTGCACCGCGAAGATCAGAACTGGATCGGTAGCCGCAGCGTCACGGTCAGGTCGGGCGTGTCACGCGTCAGTCCCGCCCCAACCGAGAGGTTGAGCGTCATCTTTGGTGAGATACGGTAGGAGTAGCCCACCAGCAGCGTGCCCAGGATGGTACGCACCGAGCCGGGAACGCGCTCGCCATTCTGCTTGGTCGGTCCGATGATGCTCTGGTCGTAACCGATCGAGAAGGACGCGCGCTCGTTCAGTGCAAGGCCCATGCCGAAGTTCAGGCCGATGATGTCGCCCGCCTTGACGTTGCCGAGGAACTGCTGCGAGCCGTCGACCAGGTTGAGGCTCACATCCTTGCGCTCGAAGTTGTGCAGGTAGCTGATGCTGCCGAAGAACACGGCTGGATCGGTCGGATACAGCCATGTCAGGCCGGGCTGGACGGCGAAGAAGCCAGAGCCTGTGGGCTGCTGCAAGGGCAGGCCCGTGCCGGTGGTGTTGCTGACACAGCGCGTGACGCAATCCGTGGTGACTTCGAACGGGTCTTTGCCCGTGCGCGTCTTGAAGCGCAGCCACCCGATGGTGAATGGCTTGTCGATGCCGCCGGCGCCGATCTGGTAGCGCGCCGTCAACTCGACGTCGCCGATGCCGTGGCCGTGCGAGCTGAAGGCGTTATCCGTGGCGGTACCGGTGAAGAGCTCGCGGCTGACCGTGTCGCTCGTGCTGTACACGTAGGGCACGCGTGCCTCGAGTTCCCAGCGCTTGGCCAGGCCATAGCGCATGGCCACCGTGCCGGTGAGCGTGGTCGTCTTGACCTGCCGTACGTCGATCAGCCCGATGAGCAAGGCGGGGATGATGGTGTAGCCCACCAGCGCCACGCGGTCCGACGACGAATACGCCATCTGGAACGACGGCTCGACAACGACCTTGCCCGGCGGCGTGAGGGCGCTCGGTTCATCAAAGATCTGTGCGATGCGCGGCGGCTGGTCGGGCGGGGCGGGCGGTTTGCCCACGGGGGTGCTGCCGGGCTGACCGTTCTGGGCGACTTGCGTCGCGCCGCCGGCGGTGTCCTCGCCAGCGCCCGGATTGCCGGTTCCGCGCACGGTGTCGAGTTGGCCCTCGCTCATGCCGAGCGCGCGCCGCATGCCTCTCAAATGGGCTTCCTGCTGCTGGATCGATCGTTTCAATTCCTGCAGACGCGCCTGTGCATCGGCAAGCTGCCGCTGAAGCGCTTCCAGGCTGGGTGGTTTGTCATCCACCGGCTCGTTGATCTGCGCAAGTGCCGGACTGCCGCAAAGCAGAAGGCATGCACAAGCAACCGCGCGTAGCGGCCACCATGGCGTGTTCGTCATGGCAATGTCCCCCGTCGAGAGTGTCTTGTCCGCAACGAGCGGACTGACCCTTCACGATTCCCCCGGGTGGCGTACAGCGGATACCACTATAGGCGAGCGAACGCGAAACGATAGGGCGTTGGCGTCCTCAAAATGGACGAGGCAGGAATGCCCGTTTGGTGGATCGCTCCGGCCAAGAAAAAAGGCGCCGGAAGGCGCCTTGGATGGCTTGCGTCGCGTCAGCGCTCACTGACGTTCCTCATTGGCGTGCATTGCGGAGGTTATCCGGCCACGGCGTGTTGTAGTTGGTGCGGAACGGGTTGATGTCCAGCCCGCCGCGCCGCGTGTAGCGCGCATACACGGCCAGCTTGACGGGCCGGCACTGGCGCAGGATGTCGGTAAAGATCCGCTCCACGCATTGCTCGTGAAACTCGTTGTGCTCGCGGAACGAAATCAGGTACTTGAGCAGCCCTTCCTGGTTGATCGGCGCACCCACGTAGCGGATTTGCACGCTGCCCCAGTCCGGCTGGCCCGTTACAAGGCAATTGGACTTCAGCAGGTGCGACACCAGCGTTTCTTCGACCGGGCTTTCTTCCTCATCGGCATGCAGCAGCTCGGGCGTGGGCTGGTAGACGTCGGTTTCGATGTCCAGGCGGTCGAGCAGCAGGCCATCGAGCTCGCCAATCTTCTGCCGGGCAAATTCCTCCTGCGGCACGATGCGCACCTGCACCGGCGCGCCGCACGCCTCCGACAGATCATGGTGAATCAACTGCTGCAGCGCTTCGTGCGACGCCACCTTCGTCTGGTTGAACGAATTCAGATACAGCTTGAACGATTTCGATTCAACGATGTTGGGCGAGTCCGCCGGCACGATCACGGTACCGACAGCCACCTGCGGCTTGCCGCGAAGGTTCAGCCACGACAGCTCGTACAGGTTCCAGAGATCCACGCCGAAGAAGGGCAGGGGCGTACCGGCGGCGAGGCCGATCTCGTCGCGCTTGCCCTGGCGCGGAATCGGAAACAGCAGGCTCGGGTCGTACTCCGTCTTGTAGGCGGAGGTCTTGCCCAGCGGCGAATGTTCGGGTTGGTTGCTCATCACAAAAACAGGCTGTAGACGGGGTTCTCGCTTTCGTCCCAATAGGTATAGCCCAGCGTGGCGAGGAACGCCTTGAACTCGCGCTTCTCGTTCTTCGGTACCTGGATGCCGACGAGGATGTTGCTCGAATCCGCGCCCTGATTCCGGTAGTGGAACAGGCTGATGTTCCAGTTCGGGCTCATGCTCGAGAGGAACTTCATCAGCGCGCCTGGCCGCTCCGGAAATTCGAAGCGGTACAGCAGTTCGTTCTCGGCCAGCGGCGAACGCCCGCCCACCATGTAGCGGATGTGCTGCTTGGCCAGTTCGTCGTTGGACAGGTCCAGCGTTGGGAAACCGTGCTTGCGGAAGTTCTCGGCGATCTTGTCGCCCTCCGCGCGCGACGCAATCTGCACACCCACGAAGATATGCGCGGCGTCCTTGCTGGCAATGCGGTAGTTGAACTCCGTCACGTTGCGCGACCAGCCGACCAGCTCGCAGAAGCGCTTGAAGCTGCCGCGCTCTTCCGGAATCGTCACGGCAAACACGGCTTCACGCGCCTCGCCCACTTCGGCGCGCTCGGCCACGAAGCGCAGGCGGTCGAAGTTCATGTTCGCACCGCTGGCCACGGCCACCAGCGATTCGTTCTTCAGCTTGTGCGTCTCGGCATACTGCTTGAGGCCGGCCAGCGCCAGCGCGCCGGAAGGCTCCAGCAGGCTGCGTGTGTCCTGGAACACGTCCTTGAGCGCTGCGCAGATGGCATCCGTATCGACGGTGATGATCTCGTCGACCAGCTCCCGCGTGATGCGGAAGGTTTCCTTGCCCACCAGCTTGACCGCGGTGCCGTCGGCAAACAGGCCGACGTCTTTCAATTCGACGCGCTTGCCGGCTGCCACCGAACGCGCCATGGCGTCGGAATCCACACTCTGCACGCCGATCACCTTGACGTCCGGCCGTACGGCCTTCACGTAGGCCGCTACGCCGGAGATCAGCCCCCCGCCGCCGATCGAGCAGAAGATGGCGTGAAGGGGCTGCGGATGCTGGCGCAGGATTTCCATGGCGATCGTGCCCTGACCGGCAATCACGTCGGGATCGTCGAACGGGTGCACGAAGGTATAGCCGTGTTTTTCCTGCAGCTTGGCGGCGTGGTTGTAGGCGTCGGAATAGCTTTCACCGTGGAGCACGACCTCGACCCACTCGCCGCCGCGCGAGCGCACGCCGTCGATCTTCAACTGCGGCGTCGTCACCGGCATGCAGATCACGGCCTTGCATTCCATCCGGGCCGCGCTGAACGCCACGCCCTGCGCGTGGTTACCCGCCGATGCCGTAATCACCCCACGCTTGCGCTCGGCCGGCGTGAGCGTGGCCATCTTGTTGTAGGCGCCGCGCAGCTTGAACGAGAACACCGGCTGGTCGTCTTCGCGCTTGAGAAAGACGCGGTTGCCGGTGCGCGCCGACAGATTGGGCGCGAACTTCAGCTCGGTTTCCACCGCGACGTCATAGACCTTCGCGGTCAGGATCTTCTTGAGGTAATCGATGGCCATGGTGCGGACCGGGTTGAGCGTGAGGAGAGCCCGTAAGCCTATCATGCGGCGCCTTGCCGGATGGGCTGGCCGGTCGGTACACTGCCGCGGCCGTGTACCGGTGGCGCGGCACGTTTTCGGCGCGAGGCCCCCATGCATACCCCGTCGTCTTCCCCTCAGCACAACCCGCGCACGCGCCGGGGCCGCAAGGTCTGGTCCGGCACGCAGCATGTCATTGCCTACGGCATGCCGCCGCTCGGCTGGCGCGATCTCTATCACCACGCGCTGGAGGTCAACTGGCCGACTTTCTTCGCGCTGCTGGCCACGCTGTTCCTGGCGCTCAATGCGGTATTCGCCGGGCTGTATTCGCTGGGCGAGGCGTCCATCGCGAACCAGTCGCCGCCGGGCTTCGTGGGCGCATTCTTCTTCAGCGTCGAGACCCTGGCCACGGTCGGCTACGGCGACATGCACCCGCAGACGCTCTACGCCCACGTCATCGCCACGCTGGAGATCTTCATCGGCATGTCGGGCATTGCCATGGCGACGGGGCTGGTGTTTGCGCGCTTCTCGCGCCCGCGCGCCAAGATCCTGTTCGCCCGCAACATCGTGGTGAGGCATCTCAACGGCAAGCCGACGTTGATGCTGCGCGCAGCCAACGCCCGCCAGAATGTCATCGCCGAGGCCACGGCCCGCCTGCGCCTGATGCAGGACGAGCGCACGCCGGAGGGCTACCTGATCTACCGGATCCGCGACCTGAAGCTCGAGCGTAGCGAGCACCCGATCTTCCTGCTCGGCTGGGTCATGTTGCACGTGATTGACGAAACCAGCCCGCTGCATCAAGCCACCGCCGAGTCGCTGGCGGCGGGCGATGCCTTGCTGCTGCTGACCATCGAGGGCGCCGACGAAACAGCCGCGCAGACCATTCAGGCGCGCCACTCATGGCGGCACGACGAGATCCGCTGGAATCATCGCTATATCGATCTGATCCAGGACGAAGGCGGTGTGACAACCGTCGATTACGACAACTTCCACAAGATCGAGCCGGTCGCGCCTCCACCGCAGGCACAATGAGCGCCTTGTCGGATTCCAACGCTCGACCTCCGTGGCTCTGAACCTCGTTTGGCTGGCCTTTTTCCTTGTTGCCTTCGTCACCGCCTGCGTGCAGGTGGTGCAGGGCGACATGGAAGTTTTCTCCCGCATGCTCACCGCGATGTTCGATGCGGCGCGCACCGGCTTCGAGATCGCGCTCGGCCTGACGGGCATGATGGCGCTGTGGCTGGGCATCATGCGCGTTGGCGAGCGCGCCGGCGTGGTCGATCTGTTCGCGCGGCTCGTGAACCCGCTGATGCGGCACCTGTTTCCCTCCGTGCCGGCCGGCCATCCCGCCAACGGCGCGATGATGATGAACGTCTCGGCCAATATGCTCGGCCTGGACAACGCCGCTACGCCGCTCGGTCTGCAGGCTATGCGGGAGTTGCAGGAGATCAACCCGCAGCCGCAGCGTGCCAGCGATGCGCAGTTGATGTTCGTGGTGCTCAACACGGCAGGCGTGACGCTGGTGCCGACGTCCGTTATCGCCATCCGCCAGGCGCTGGCGGTCAAGCAGGGCCTGGTCGGTTTCAACGCAGCGGACATCTTCCTGCCGACCTTGCTTTCCACGTTCATCGGCTTCTGTGCAGGCATTGCGGCGGTGGCGTGGTATCAACGCATCAACCTGTTCAAGCCTGCGCTGCTGGCGTATTTCGGGGGCTTTGTCGCGCTGATGGGGCTGCTGTTTGCGTGGTTGCGTCAATTCCCGCCGCAGCAGATGGCGGCGTGGATCGGGCTGATCGGCGCGGGCGCCATCCTCACCATCGTTGTGGCGTTCCTCCTATGCGGGGCCATGCGCCGCATCAACGTGTACGAAACCTTCGTCGATGGCGCCAAGGATGGCTTTCAGGTGGCGATCGGCATCGTTCCGTACCTCGTTGCCGTGTTGGTCGGCATTGCGGTGTTTCGCGCAGCGGGCTGCATGGATGCGCTGATGCACGGACTCTCCGCGCTGTTCGCGCACCTGGGCATCGACACGCGCTTTGTGCCCGCGCTGCCCGTGGGGCTCATGAAGACGTTATCGGGCGCAGGCGCCCGCGGCCTGATGGTCGACGTGATGACCACCTACGGCGTCGACTCCTTCCAGGGCAAGCTGGCGGCCATCATCCAGGGGTCTACCGAGACCACCTTCTACGTGCTGGCGGTGTACTTCGGCAGTGTCGGCATCAAGGACACGCGCTATGCGCTGGCCTGTGGGCTGTGGGCGGACCTGGTCGGGCTGATCGGTGCCGTGCTGGTCGCTTACCTGTTCTTCGGCTGATACCCAGGCCGAAAAGCGGCTGCCCGCCAGCTCGCCGCTACAATCGACCGCATGGAACCGTGGATCGATTGGCTTCTCACCACCCTGGCCCTGCCCAATGTCGGGCTGCCCGCCATTTTCATCGTCAGCTTCGTCTCGGCGACGCTGCTCCCGCTAGGCTCCGAGCCGGCGGTCTTTGCCTATATCAAGCTCAACCCGGAGATGTTCTGGCCGGCCATCATCGTCGCCACGATCGGCAATACGCTGGGGGGCGCGGTGGACTGGTGGATGGGGTACGCCGCCAAGCTCGCGCTGGTCCGATACCACCTGGCGCGCCGCCGCCGCGAGCACGATGCCGAGCACGTCGGTCACGCCCCGCATCCGCAGCGTCACCACGCGCCGCCTCTCGACAAGAAGTATTTCCGCTGGATGCGCCGTATCGGGCCGGTGTCGCTGCTGGTGTCGTGGCTGCCGGGCATTGGTGATCCGCTTTGTACGTTGGCGGGCTGGCTGCGTCTTCGGTTCTGGCCCAGCGTGATGTACATGGCGATCGGCAAATTCCTGCGCTACCTCGCCATGACGGCGGCCCTGCTGACGCTGCCCGACGGCTTCTGGCACGGCATCCTGGGATGGATCAAGACGGCCCTGATGTGACGTTTGCGTGATTTATGCACCACTTTTACAGCGGCCGACTTTTCGCAAGCCATTGAAAACGCGGCGATTTTTCCGCCCATGCGACCGGCAGGGATACCGTTGCTGCAACGCATCAACGCATCACCTTGCAGTACAATCGCGCTTTAAAGACCGCGCGGCCAGGACCGTCTTTGCCGCGCCCCTCCCCGCGGCTCGCCATGAATGCCCCACTTCTGATCGACGCCAAACTCGCGGCGCAGGACGCTGCGCCCCGGCTGCGCGAGATTCCCTACAACTACACCTCGTTCTCGGATCGGGAAATCGTCATCCGTCTGCTGGGCGAGTCTGCGTGGCAGATCCTCGACGGGCTGCGCGCCGAGCGCCGCACCGGCCGGTCGGCCCGCATGCTGTACGAAGTGTTGGGCGACGTCTGGGTGGTGCGCCGCAACCCCTATCTGCAGGACGACCTGCTCGACAACCCGAAGCGCCGGCAGATGCTGATCGACGCACTCAATCACCGCTTGGCGGAGATCGAGAAGCGCCGCGTGGCCGACCACGACTCGCATCACGACCCCGAAGGCGACGAGCGCGCCAGCAAGGTCGAGCAGCTGGTCGTGCATGCCCGCCGCGCCGTGAAGGCGTTCCAGGAAGAATTCGCCCAGGTGTATGACCTGCGTCGCCGTGCGCAGAAGGTGCTCGGCCGCGTCACCGCCAAGGACAACATCAAGTTCGATGGCCTGTCGCGCGTTTCGCACGTGACGGATGCCACCGACTGGCGAGTCGAATACCCGTTCGTGGTGCTGACGCCCGATACCGAAGAAGAGATCGCCGGCATCGTCAAGGGCTGCTTCGAGCTGGGTCTGACCATCATCCCGCGCGGGGGCGGCACCGGCTACACCGGCGGCGCCGTGCCGCTGACGCCGTTCTCGGCCGTCATCAATACCGAAAAGCTCGAGCGCCTGGATGCGGTCGAGATGACCGACCTGCCGGGCGTCGACCATCCGGTCGCGACCATCTATTCGGGCGCCGGCGTGGTCACGCGCCGCGTGGCGGAAGCCGCCGAGAAGGCCGGCCTCGTCTTCGCCGTGGACCCGACGTCGATCGACGCCTCGTGCATCGGCGGCAACGTCGCCATGAACGCGGGCGGCAAGAAGGCCGTGCTGTGGGGCACCGCACTGGACAACCTCGCCTGGTGGCGCATGGTTGATCCGGACGGCAACTGGCTGGAGGTCACGCGCCTGAACCACAACCTCGGCAAGATCCATGACGCGCCTGTCGTCACGTTCGAGCTGAAGTGGTTTGACGGCAATGCGCCGATGGGCAGCAAGCTGCTGCGCACCGAGACGCTGACCATCGAAGGCCGCAAGTTCCGCAAGGAGGGCCTCGGCAAGGACGTCACCGACAAGTTCCTGGCCGGCCTGCCCGGCGTGCAGAAGGAAGGCTGCGACGGCATCATCACGAGCGCGCGCTGGATTCTGCACCGCATGCCCAAGTCGATCCGTACCGTGTGCCTGGAGTTCTTCGGCCAGGCGCGGGATGCGATCCCGAGCATCGTCGAGATCAAGGACTACCTCGACGCCGAGACCAAGAAGCCCGGCGGCGCGATCCTCGCCGGTCTGGAGCACCTGGACGAGCGCTACCTGCGCGCGGTCGGCTACGCCACCAAGAGCAAGCGCAACGCGTTTCCGAAGATGGTGCTGATCGGTGACATCGTCGGCGATGACGATGACGCCGTGGCGCGCGCCACCTCGGAAGTGATCCGCCTGGCCAACGGCAAGAGCGGCGAGGGCTTCGTCGCTGTCAGCCCCGAGGCGCGCAAGAAATTCTGGCTCGACCGCTCGCGCACGGCGGCCATCGCGCGCCACACCAACGCCTTCAAGATCAACGAGGACGTGGTGATTCCGCTCAACCGCATGGGCGAGTACACCGATGGCATCGAGCGCATCAACATCGAGCTGTCGATCAAGAACAAGCTCAAGCTGGCCGACGCGCTGCTGGAGTTCTTTGCCGGCAGCAACCTGCCGCTGGGCCGCACCGACGACGCCAACGAAATTCCGAGCGCCGAACTGCTGGAAGACCGCGTGCAACAGGCGCAGCAACTCCTGCGTGCCACGCGCGCGCGTTGGCAATACCTGCTCGATCATCTCGATACGCCGGTCAACACCGCCCGCGCAAGCCTGATCGGGCTTGGGCTGGGCTATCTCGCACAGACGATCGACGAGCGTCTGCTGATCCAGCCCGACGCCAACTTGTTCCACCTGCTGCAGGACCGCACGATCCGCGTGTCGTGGAAGGCGGAAATTCGCGCCGAGCTGCGCAAGATCTTCAACGGCGGCGAGTTCAAGCTGATCCTCGACGAGGCGCAGGCGATCCACAAGAAGGTGCTGCGCGGCCGCGTTTTCGTGGCGCTGCACATGCACGCCGGCGACGGCAACGTGCACACCAACCTGCCGGTCAACTCCGACGACTACGACATGCTGCAGGATGCCCACAAGGCGGTAGCCCGCATCATGACGCTGGCGCGTTCGCTGGACGGCGTGATCTCGGGCGAGCACGGCATCGGCATCACCAAGCTGGAATTCCTCACCGACGAAGAGATCGCCGACTTCGCTGCCTACAAGCGCCGCGTCGATCCGAACGGCCGCTTCAACAAGGGCAAGCTGCTGCGCGACATCAATGATCCGCAAGGGCTCGCTGCCGATCTGCGCAATGCCTATACGCCGTCGTTCGGCCTGATGGGGCACGAGTCGATCATCATGCAGCAGAGCGACATCGGCGCGATCTCGGAGTCGATCAAGGACTGCCTGCGCTGCGGCAAGTGCAAGCCGGTGTGCGCCACGCACGTGCCGCGCGCCAACCTGCTGTACAGCCCGCGCAACAAGATCCTGGCCACCTCGCTGCTGATCGAGGCCTTCCTGTACGAAGAGCAGACGCGCCGCGGCGTGTCGGTCAAGCACTGGGAAGAGTTTGCCGATGTGGGCGACCACTGCACGGTCTGCCACAAGTGCGTGACGCCGTGCCCGGTCAAGATCGACTTCGGCGATGTGTCGATGAACATGCGCAACCTGCTGCGCAAGATGGGGCAGAAGAAGTTCAACCCCGGCACCGCTGCGTCGATGTTCTTCCTGAACGCGACCAACCCCGAGACCATCAACCTCACGCGCAAGGTGATGATCGACTGGGGCTACAAGGCGCAGCGCCTGGGCAACGACGTGCTGAAGAAGTTCGCCAAGAAGCAGACCGCGCATCCGCCCGCCACGGTGGGCAAGCCGCCGGTGCGCGAGCAGGTGATCCACTTCATCAACAAGAAGATGCCGGGCAATCTGCCCAAGAAGACGGCGCGCGCGCTGCTGGACATCGAGGACAACGAGATCGTCCCGATCATCCGCAATCCGCAGACGACCACGCCCGACAGCGAGGCGGTCTTCTACTTCCCGGGCTGCGGCTCGGAGCGTCTGTTCTCGCAGGTCGGACTGGCCACGCAGGCGATGCTGTGGCACGCCGGCGTGCAGACTGTCCTGCCGCCGGGCTACCTGTGCTGCGGTTATCCCCAGCGCGGCAATGGCCAGTACGACAAGGCCGAGAAGATCGTCACCGACAATCGCGTGCTGTTCCATCGCGTGGCCAACACGCTCAACTACCTCGACATCAAGACGGTGGTGGTGAGCTGCGGCACGTGCTACGACCAGCTCGCCGGCTACGAATTCGACAAGATCTTCCCCGGCTGCCGCATCATCGACATCCACGAATTCCTGCTCGAGAAGGGCGTGAAGATCGACGGTGTGCAAGGCACGCGGTACATGTACCACGACCCCTGCCACACGCCGATCAAGACCATGGACCCGACCAAGCTGGTCAACCAGCTCATGGGCGGCAACATGGGGGCGGATGGTCAGATGAGCGCCATCGAGAAGAATGACCGCTGCTGCGGTGAGTCCGGCACGCTGGCGGTCTCGCGCCCAGACATCTCGACGCAGGTTCGCTTCCGCAAGGAAGAGGAAATGCGCAAGGGCGCCGACAAGCTGCGAGTGGATGGCCCGAGCGGGCAGGCCTTCCAGGGCGATGTGAAGATCCTCACCAGCTGCCCGTCGTGCCTGCAGGGGTTGTCGCGCTACAGCGAGGACGCTTCGGTGCAGGCCGACTACATCGTGATCGAAATGGCCCGTCATGTGCTCGGCGAGACCTGGCTGGAAGACTATGTCGCCCACGCCAACGCCGGCGGCATCGAGCGGGTGCTGGTGTGACGACCGGTGAACGCGCGCCTGGCTGCGCACTGTGCGAGACCGATGGCGGCGAGCCTGTCTGGCGCAATGCGCGGGCGCGCGTGGTGCTGGTCGAGCACGGGCGGTTTCCGGGCTTCTGCCGCGTGATCTGGAACAACCATGTGGCCGAGCAGACGGATCTGTCGGATGCCGACCGCCACTGGCTGATGGAGGTCGTCACGCGCGTGGAGCGCGTGCTGCGTGCCGAGCTGGCGCCCGACAAGATCAACCTCGCCAGCTTCGGTAACTTCGTGCCGCATCTGCACTGGCACGTCATTCCGCGCTATCGGTGGGACACGCATTTCCCGGAAGCGGTATGGGGCCCGGCCCAGCGAGAGGCGGATGCCGGGCGCATGGCGGAAGTCAGCGCCAGGTTGCCCGCGTTGTCTTACGCGCTGCAATCGGCGCTGGCCGACGTCTGAACGCTCGCTGCGGTCATGCGGCGTGGCGGCCTGCGCGGAACCTCAGGGGCGCCCGGGCCGTCAGATTGTCTCCTGTCCGCCTTTCTGTCGTGCTACAGCCCTTGCCATGACGACACCGCGCACTGCCGCTACACCTGATTCCCACAAGGATTCGATTGCCGAGCTGAACGTTCATCACGGCCGGCTGAATCTGTCCGAGACGTGGCGGCTCATCAAGCCCTACTGGGTTTCCGAAGACCGCTACAAGGGCCTTGGCTTGCTCGCGCTGGTGATCGCACTCAGCCTGTTCGTGGTCTACATGAACGTGCTCTTCACCGACTGGAACCGGCTCTTCTACAACGCGCTGGAACAGAAGGACAAGACCGCGTTCTGGCACCAGCTCGGACGTTTTTCGTGGATTGCCGCGCTCATCATCGTGGCCTCGGTGCTGCGCCAGTACTACAGCATGATGCTGCGCATCCGCTGGCGGACATGGATCACGGGCAGCTTTCTCGATGATTGGCTGGGCAAGCAGGCGTTCTACCGCTTGGAGCAAACGCACACCGCCGATAACCCCGACCAGCGGATTGCCGACGACCTGCGCAACTTCACCGATGCCACACTCACGCTGGCGCTCGGCTTCCTGAACTCGGCGGTGACGCTGGTGTCGTTCTTCGGAATTCTCTGGGCGGTGTCCGGGCCGCTGGCATTTGCGCTGGGTGGGCGGGATGTTGTGATCCCGGGCTACATGGTGTGGTTCGCGCTGCTGTATTCGGTGCTCGGGTCGGTCATCATCCACTTTGTCGGGCGGCCTCTGATCGGGTTGTCGTTCCAGCAGGAACGCTATGAGGCTTATTTCCGGTTCCTGCTCATGCGCGTGCGTGAGAACAGTGAAAGCATCGCGCTGTACCGCGGCGAAGCGACCGAGAAAGCCATCCTGCGCGGCCGCTTCGAGCGTATCCGCGCCAACTGGAACCAGTTGATGGACTACACCCGGCGGCTGAGCTTTGCCTCGTCGGGCTATGGGCAATTCGCGATCATCTTTCCGTTCCTGGTGTCCGCGCCGCGCTATTTTGGCGGCACGCTCACGCTGGGCGGCATGATGCAGGTGGCGACGGCATTCGGGCAGGTGCAGGGCGCGATGTCCTGGTTTGTCGACAACTACAGCACGCTCGTGAGCTGGAAGGCGTCCACCAACCGTCTGATCGAGTTCCAGCGCGCCATCCGGGCTGCCGAGCGTGAAGACGAGCGCCGTGCCGGCGTGCGCGACGTCGAGGTCGCAATGGCTGACGTGCCCGCCATCGAGGCGCGCGGCTTGGCGCTGAACCTGCCCAATCGCAAGCCCGAGGATCTGCTGGTTGAGCCCTTCGATATGACGCTCGCGCCTGGCGAGCGCGTGCTGGTCAACGGGCCTTCCGGATGCGGCAAGAGCACGCTGGTGCGGGCCGTGGCCGGCATCTGGCCGTACGGTACCGGCCGTATCGAAATTCCCGAGGAAGCCCGCGTGCTCTTCCTGCCGCAGCGCAGCTACCTGCCGTCCGGCACGCTGGCCGACGCGCTGTCGTACCCCGATCTGGCGACCCAGTACACGGCCGAGCGCCTGAGGCAGGTGCTGGCCGCGTGCCATCTGCCGGCGCTGGTCGAACTGCTGGACGAAGTGAGCAACTGGAGCCTGCGCCTGTCACCGGGCGAGCAACAACGGCTGGCCTTTGCGCGCGCCTTGCTGCAGTGCCCCGACTACCTGTTTCTCGACGAGGCTACCAGCGCACTCGACGAAGACACCGAGGCTTTCATGTACAGCCTGATGCTCGAATCCCTGCCCGATGTAACCATCGTCAGCGTGGCGCACCGCAGCACCGTGGCACGGTTCCACCATCGCCGCCTGCGCTACATCCCCGAGGGTGACCCGTTGACTGCGGTAAGCTATCGGGTGGTGGAAGACCCGGCGCACATCGCGCTCGCGGCTTCCTGAAGCACCGTTTTCACGCAATCATCGAGACGTTTCCATGGCCGGACTTTCCGCCGATACCCCGCACCCGACCGGCTTGACCGTGCACACGCAATCGCGCGTGCTGGAGATCGCCTTTGCCGATGGCAAGCAGTTTCGCCTGCCGTTTGAATACCTGCGCGTGCTGTCGCCATCGGCGGAAGTGCAGGGGCACGGGCCGGGGCAGGAAGTGCTGCAGACGGGCAAGCGCGATGTGGGCATCGTTGGCGTCGAGCCGGTGGGCAATTACGCCATCCGCCCGCTGTTTTCCGATGGGCATGACTCCGGTATCTACGATTGGGCGTACCTGTACCGCCTCGGCGTGGAGCACGACGTCCTGTGGCAGGCCTATCTCGACCGGCTGGCCGCAGCTGGCCTTGACCGTGACGCCCCGATGGCGGCAAATGCGGGCCACGCCTGCGGCCACAGCCACTGATTCCAATTCACACGTGGCGCGTGTGCGCCGCGTCCGTATCCTTTCTGTCATGAGCCAAACCCACTTCGGATTCCAGCAGGTCGATGAGCGCGAGAAAGCCGGCAAGGTTGCCGGTGTGTTCCATTCCGTTGCCAGCAAGTACGACGTCATGAACGACCTGATGTCGGGCGGCCTGCACCGGATCTGGAAGATGTTCACCATCGCCCAGGCGGCGGTGCGTCCTGGCTACAAGGTGCTGGATATCGCAGGCGGTACGGGTGATCTGGCCAAGGCATTCGCCCGCCAGGCCGGCCCGACCGGCGAGGTGTGGCTGACCGACATCAATGAATCCATGCTGCGCGTCGGCCGCGATCGCCTGCTCGATGCTGGCGTACTCACGCCGACCTGCCTGTGCGACGCCGAGCACATTCCCTTTCCGAACGCTTACTTCGACGTGGTGACAGTGGCCTTCGGGTTGCGCAACATGACGCACAAGGATCGTGCACTCGCCGAGATGCGTCGTGTCGTGAAGCCGGGTGGCAAGGTCATGGTGCTGGAATTCTCCAAGGTGTGGCAGCCGTTGGAGAAGGCTTACGACGTCTACTCGTTCAAGGTGCTGCCGTGGCTGGGCAGCAAGGTGGCGGGCGACGCCGAGAGCTATCGCTATCTCGCGGAGTCCATCCGCATGCATCCCGATCAGGAAACGCTCAAGCGGATGATGGAACAGGCCGGGTTGGACTCGGTCGAATACTTCAACCTGACGGCGGGGGTGGTAGCACTGCACGTGGGTCGCCGGCTCTGATCGGCGATCCGCCGGATGGGCGATGCAGCGCCATGCGACGATATGCCACGATCCCCGACATTGAATTTCGGCATTGACGTCTTCATCTGAAGGCGTCACTGCCTATTGGAGAGAAGACAGCGATGAGTTTGCACTGGGGTGGAAAATTGATGGTGGGCGCGCTGGTCGCGACGCTCGCACTGGGCGCGGCACTGGATGCCAACGCCAAGCGCATGGGCAGCAGCCGCAGCATCGGCAAGCAATCGTCCACCGTTACGCAGCGTCAGCAAACGGCGCCCGCAACCACGCCGTCCCCCACGCAGCAGGCGGCACCCGCCGCGCAGCCTTCGCCGAGTGCACCGGCGCCGCTGCCGGCTCAACAGCCGCGCCGCAACTGGGGTGGCATGCTGGGCGGTCTCGCCGCAGGTCTGGGTCTTGGCTATCTGCTTTCAAAGTTCGGTCTCGGCGCGGGCTTGGCCTCGCTCCTGTCAAACCTCATCCTGATCGCACTGATGGCGTTTGTGGTGATGTGGATCATCCGCAAGGTGCGCGGCAGCCGGCCGCAGGGTCCGGCCTATGCAACGGGCGGCCCGTCGCTGGGCGGTGAGCGCGAGCCGTATGTGCCGCAACCTGTCGCCCCTGCGCCGCAAGCGGCGGCACCGGCCGCATCGGCACTGAACACGGGCAACACGTCCGGGCTGGGCGCTGGCGCGCCTACCGCGGCCCAATCGTGGAATCTCGGCGGCCCGGCTGCACCGGCTGCCGCGGTCACCCCGCAACAACCGTGGGGCGTGCCCGCAGACTTCGATACGCAGGCTTTCCTGCGCAACGCCAAGGTCTATTTCATCCGCCTGCAGGCCGCGTGGGATGCCGGCAACCTGAACGACATCCGTGAGTTCACCACGCCGGAAATGTTCGCCGAGATCAAAATGGACCTCGCTGATCGTGGCGCCGCGCCCAACAAGACCGATGTGGTGTCGGTCGACGCGGAAATGCTCGGCATCGAGACGCATCCCACCGAGTATCTGGCGAGCGTGCGCTTCTCGGGCATGATCCGCGAAGAAGCCAACGCACCGGCGCAGCCGTTTGCCGAAGTGTGGAATCTGTCCAAGCCGACCCAGGGCAGCGGCGGTTGGGTACTCGCCGGGATCCAGCAACTGCAGTGATGCGGTAACGGCGGAAGCAGCACCCTGCGGCCGTTTCGACATTCCCCGTAAAATAGGGCCCGACCATCAGGTTCGGGCCCTTTTTTGTTGCCTCCGGCTGGCCTGTAGCCCGCTTCTCGCGTTTCTTCTTCGCATGCCTTCGACAGCCAACTCGTCTCCGTTCCCACCTGTGCTGATGCAGCCGCTGCTGCTCGCGCTCAACCATCTGCTGCGTCAGGAGCCCTGGGCGAAGGAGACCCTGCTTCCGTTCGCGGGCCGCGCCGCGCGCTTCGATCTTGCGCCGTTGTCGGTGACGCTGCAGGTAGGCCCGGAGGGCCTTGTCGCAGCGCACGATCCTGGCACCGAGCCAGCCGTGACGGTGGTCGTGCCGCTCGCGGCTGCCGCACGGGACTACGCCACCGGCGGGCAGGCCGCCGTACTCAAGCATGTGCGGATTGAGGGTGAGGCGGAGTTCGCCAACGTCTTGTCGACATTGCTGCGCAATCTGCGCTGGGACGCTGCAGAGGATCTGTCGCGCGTATTCGGTGACGTCGTCGCGCAGCGGATGGTGACCGGCGCGCAGGCCGCCCGTACCGAGGTCACGCGGGTCGGCCGTTCGCTGGCGGAATCCGTGGCTTCCTATCTGACCGACGAACAGCCTGCGCTGGTGCGTCATGCGAGGCTCGCGCAGTTCGCCGCCGACGTTGCCGCGCTGCGCGATGCCGAGGCCCGTCTCACCAAGCGCCTCGAGCGCCTGGAGAAGCGCGTGAGCCCTGCCACCTCGACTGCACGGGCGGGCTCCGTATGACGCGCTTGTTACGCCTTGGCAAGATCCTTTTCGTCATCCTGTACTACGGGCTGGACCAGCTCGCACTGTCAGGCTTCAAGAGCCGCCGCATCCGCGCGCTCGTGTGGGTGCTCACATTGGGCCGCAAGCCGACGCGCCCGCGTGGCGAGCGGCTGCGGCTCGCGCTTGAAAACCTTGGGCCGATCTTCGTGAAGTTCGGGCAGGTGCTGTCGACGCGGCGCGACCTGCTGCCGCCCGATGTCGCCGATGAGCTGGCCAAGCTGCAGGACCGAGTGCCGCCGTTCGACCCGAAAATTGCCGCTGCCATCGTCGAGAAATCGCTGGGCAAGCCGCTGTCGGCGTTGTTCCATCGTTTTGACCATCATCCGGTGGCCAGCGCGTCGATTGCGCAGGTGCACTTCGCCACGCTGCGCGGCGGGCCGTACGACGGCCGCGAGGTGGCGGTGAAAGTGCTGCGCCCCGGCATGCTGCCCATCATCGACAGCGACCTCGCGCTGATGCGCGATCTGGCGACGTGGATGGAGAAGCTCTGGGCCGATGCCAAGCGCCTGAAGCCTCGCGAGGTGGTCGCCGAGTTCGACAAGTACCTGCACGACGAGCTCGACCTGATGCGCGAAGCCGCAAACGCCAGCCAGTTGCGGCGCAATTTCGCCAACTCGGATCTGCTGCTGGTGCCCGAGGTGTTCTGGGACTGGTGTACATCCGACGTGTTCGTCATGGAACGCATGCACGGCTTCCGTATCTCGCACACCGAAGAGCTGCGCGCGGCCGGCGTCGACATGCACAAGCTGGCACGCGACGGCGTGGAGATTTTCTTCACGCAGGTGTTCCGTGATGGCTTTTTCCATGCCGACATGCACCCGGGCAACATCCTCGTGAGCGTTGCGCCCGAGACCCTTGGGCGTTACATCGCGCTGGATTTCGGTATCGTCGGGGCGTTGTCGGAGTTCGACAAGAACTACCTCGCTCAGAACTTCCTGGCGTTCTTCCAGCGCGATTACCACCGCGTGGCGGTGTTGCACATCGAATCCGGCTGGGCGCCGGAGGAGACGCGCGTGGAGGAGCTCGAAGGCGCCATCCGTGCCTGCTGCGAACCGTATTTCGATCGCCCGCTGGGCGAGATCTCGCTGGGGCTGGTGCTGATGCGCCTGTTCCAGACTTCGCGCCGCTTCAACGTGGAGGTGCAGCCGCAACTCGTGCTGCTGCAAAAGACGTTGCTCAACGTTGAAGGCCTGGGTCGCCAGCTCGATCCGGATCTGGATCTCTGGAAGACCGCCAAGCCCTTCCTCGAACGGTGGATGCACGAGCAGATCGGCTGGCGCGGCTTTGTCGAGCGCCTGAAGGTGGAGGCGCCGCAGTGGGCCAACAAATTGCCCGATTTCCCGCGTCTGGTGTATCAGATACTGGACCGCGACGCCCGCGATGGTGGCAAGGCGCAGACTGCCGCCTTGACCGCGCTGCTCGCCGAACAGCGGCGGACGAACCGGCTGCTGTCCGCAACGCTGTTGTTCGTAGGCGGATTTGCTGCCGGCATCGTCGCCACGCATGTTCTGGCGTGGGTGGTCCGTTACTGATCCCTTGGATGTTGCGCACCATGGCACAGCCCCCCGTCTTCCAGTCCCGTGACGCCGCCGATCCCGCCTTTTGGGACGAGCGCTTCAGCCGTGACCACACACCCTGGGATGCGCACGGCGTACCCGTCGCGTTCCAGCGGTTCTTCGAAGCCCAGCCGGCACCGCTGTCCACGCTGATTCCCGGTTGCGGCAACGCTTACGAGGCGGGTTGGCTCGCCGAGCGTGCCTGGCCCGTCACCGCCATCGATTTCGCGCCGAGCGCTGTCGCGTCAGCCAAAGCCATGCTCGGGCCGTATGCCGACGTGGTGGAGCTGGCGGATTTCTTTCACTTTGTGCCGCGTCGCCCGGTGCAGTGGATTTACGAACGCGCATTCCTGTGTGCCATGCCGCGCCGCCTCTGGCCAGATTACGCCGCGCGGGTGGCGCGGCTGTTGGCGCCTGGCGGCTTGCTTGCCGGTTTCTTCGCCGTGGTGGAGGGCAGGGAGGCATCACCCAAGGGGCCCCCTTTCGAAGTCACGCAGGCTGAGTTGGATGCGCTGCTCTCGCCGGCGTTTGAACGGCTCAGCGACACGCCGATCGCCGAGACCGAATCGATTCCGGTCTTTGCCGGGCGGGAGCGCTGGCAGGTCTGGCGCCGGCGCGACGGCTGATCGCGAGCGGCCGCGACAGCGGTGGTGTTGGTGCGAAGCAACATCCCCCCGCAGCCCCCAAAAAGCCTGCCGACGCCGGTTGCGGGCCGCCGTCGGGAAAACCGGCAGGCAGACGGCGATTCGAGGCCGTACCAATGCCCAGGGGCGGAGTCCCATGGCTATAATCGCGCCATTTCGCCCGGCGTCCGGCGTGGCCGCCATGGGGTTTCTCAGCTTCTTTCCGCGCTGCCATGCTGATCTGGTTCGTCATAATTTACTGGGTGATTTCGGTTGGGATCGGCCTTTGGGCCGCGCTGCGCGTGCGCGATACCGCTGATTTTGCGGTGGCCGGCCGTGGCCTGCCGTTCTACGTCGTGACCGCGACGGTGTTTGCCACCTGGTTCGGCTCTGAAACAGTGCTGGGCATTCCCGCCGTGTTCCTCAAGGAAGGCCTGCATGGTGTGGTGGCCGATCCCTTCGGTTCTTCCCTGTGCCTGATCCTGGTGGGCCTGTTCTTCGCCCGGCCGCTGTACCGGATGAACCTGCTCACCATTGGTGACTTCTATCGCAACCGCTTCGGCCGCCTGGCCGAAGTGCTGACCACGCTGTGCATCGTCGTGTCGTACCTTGGCTGGGTGGCGGCACAGATCAAGGCGCTGGGCCTGGTGTTCTATACCGTGTCAGACGGTGGGCTGTCCCAGGAGACCGGCATGATGATCGGCGCTGCCAGCGTGCTCGTGTACACGCTGTTCGGCGGCATGTGGTCGGTTGCCGTCACCGACTTCATTCAGATGATCATCATCGTGATCGGCATGATGTACATCGGCTGGGAAGTCTCGGGGCAGGCCGGTGGCGTGAGCACGGTGGTCGCGCATGCCGCGGCCTCGGGCAAGTTCTCGTTCTGGCCGGCCTTCAACCCGATCGAGGTGATCGGGTTCGTCACTGCGTGGATCACCATGATGCTGGGCTCGATCCCGCAGCAGGACGTATTCCAGCGTGTCACGTCCTCGCGCACCGAGCGCATTGCCGGCACGGCCTCTGTGCTGGGAGGCGTGCTCTACTTCCTGTTCGCGTTCATCCCGATGTTCCTGGCGTACTCGGCCACGCTGATTGATCCGGCAATGGTCCAGAAGTACATCAACACCGATTCGCAGCTCATCCTGCCCAAGCTGGTGCTCGAACATGCGCCGATCGTTGCGCAGGTCATGTTCTTCGGTGCGCTGCTGTCGGCCATCAAGAGCTGCGCGAGTGCGACGCTGCTGGCGCCGTCCGTGACCTTTGCGGAAAACGTGCTGCGTCCGCTGCTGCCCCGCATGGACGACAAGCGGTTCCTTCGCGTCATGCAGGCGGTGGTCCTGGTTTTCACCGTGCTGGTGACGCTGTTTGCCCTGAACTCGCACTTGTCGATCTTCCACATGGTGGAGAACGCCTACAAGGTGACGCTGGTCGCTGCCTTTGTGCCGCTGGCGTTCGGGCTGTTCTGGAAACGCGCGACCAAGCAGGGCGGTCTGCTGGCCATCATCCTGGGGTTGGCAGCCTGGATCTGGTGCGAGGCGTTCCTGCCAGAGGCGGCGTTGCCGCCACAATTGGTGGGCTTGCTGGCCAGTCTGGGCGCGATGATCTTCGGCTCGCTTGGGCCGCAATGGATCGAAAACCGCGCGCCGACCACCAAGGCCGCTACGCAGGCCTGAACGTGCGTGCTTGGCGTGCCACTTTGTGGCGCGCCACTATCGCGCACTTTGATCGACGCCCGGGAATTCCCTCAAAAGGGTTTATAATTCAAGGCTTTGCGCGCCAGCTCTTGTATTGCGCGCGGTTGCCCCGATCTGACGCGAGCCGGCGCGCATTACGTGCGCGGACATCGCAGCGTGCGCGGGCACTTCCATCGCTTTCTCGAAACTCGTTTGTTCTAGGGTGAGGACACCATGCCGATCTATGCTTATCGATGCGACGCCTGCGGCCACGCCAAGGATGTGCTGCAGAAGATGAGCGACGCGCCGCTCACGGATTGCCCCGCCTGCGGTGCGCCGGCGTTCAAGAAGCAACTGACCGCTGCCGGCTTCCAGCTCAAGGGCTCTGGCTGGTACGTGACGGATTTCCGCGGCGGCTCGGGTGGCACCTCGGCGGCTGGTACGGCAGCCAAGACGGATGCGGCCGCGCCTGCTGCAGCGCCTGCTGCTTCGTCCGACAGCGCGTCGTCCGGCGCCAGCGCGGCTCCGGCAGCATCGGGCGGGTGCGGCACGTCGTGCGCGTGCCATTGACCGCATTGCCCACTCCTCGGTCCACCGCTCCATGAAACAGAAAACCAGCGCACTCAAGACATGGTTCCTGACCGGTCTTCTGGTGCTTGTCCCGCTTGCGATCACGCTGTGGGTGCTGTCGCTCATCATCGGCACGATGGACCAGAGCCTCGCGCTGCTGCCGTCGGCCTGGCAGCCGGATCAGCTGTTTGGCCGGCGCATTCCCGGCGTGGGCGCGATCCTCACGCTGGCGTTCATCCTGATCGTGGGGGTGCTGGCGCACAACTTCATCGGCCAGAAGCTGGTGCTGTGGTGGGAAGCGCTCGTGGGCCGCATTCCCGTGGTCGGCCCGATCTATTCAAGTGTGAAGCAGGTGTCGGACACGCTGCTGTCGTCCAACGGCAATGCGTTCCGCAAGGCGCTGCTGGTGCAATACCCGCGCGAGGGATCGTGGACGATCGCCTTCCTGACCGGCCGCCCCGGCGGCGATGTGGAAAACCATCTGCAGGGCGAGTACGTCAGTGTGTACGTGCCGACCACGCCCAACCCGACCTCGGGTTTCTTCCTCATGATGCCCAAGGCCGACACCGTCGAGCTGGACATGACGGTGGATGCGGCGCTCAAGTACATCGTATCGATGGGCGTGGTGGCGCCTGAAACGCTCCCGCGCCGCATGGACCCGCCTGACGCAACGTCGAAGATGGAGGACCGGTCGCCGGCAGCATCGCCGCGCGACCCTTCGAATCCGAACGCGCTGCCTGATTCCGGCGGCGCCGTATCAGCCCCTTGAGCCGGTAGCGCGAACCGATCCCTTCCGGCTTCCTACTCAACTTTCTCGCGCGACGCCCTGTTGGCGGCGCGCTTCGCGGAAAACCACAACATGCAAATGCGTACTCAATATTGCGGCCAGGTCACCGAACAACTGCTTGGCCAGAGCGTCACGCTGTCGGGCTGGGCGCATCGCCGACGTGACCACGGCGGCGTGATCTTCATCGACCTGCGCGACCGTGAAGGCCTGGTGCAGATCGTGTGCGACCCGGATCGCCCGGAGATGTTCAAGGTGGCCGAAGGCGTGCGCAACGAGTTCTGCCTGCAGGTGAAGGGCATCGTGCGCGCACGCCCGGAAGGCACCACCAACGCCAACCTGGCCAGCGGCAAGGTCGAAGTGCTCTGCCACGAGCTGACGGTGCTCAACGCCTCCGTCACGCCGCCGTTCCAGCTGGACGACGACAACCTGTCCGAAACCACGCGCCTGACGCACCGCGTGCTGGACCTGCGTCGCCCGCAAATGCAATACAACCTGCGCCTGCGCTACAAGGTCGCGATGGAAGTGCGCAAGTACCTGGACGACAAGGGCTTCATCGACATCGAAACGCCGATGCTGACCAAGAGCACGCCGGAAGGCGCGCGCGACTACCT
>JAGWNU010000268.1 GCA_028871175.1 Burkholderiaceae bacterium
CTTCCACCGGCTCGCCCAGCCGCTCATAGGCCGCGATGACCTGGTCGAGCAGTTTCATGTCGCCAGGCTGACGGCTGGCCTGGTAGCGCAGGCCGGCCAGATAGGCGTGGTCCTCGTTGAGCGCGGGCGCCAGGCGCAGCACGTTCTGCCAGGCCGTATCGTCACCGGTGGATTGTGCGTACGACAGCCAATAGTGGAGCGCCGCCATCGGCTGGCGGTTCCATTCCGCCACCTGGGCCGCACGCTCCGTCCAGATCTTCAGGTCGGGCCGCTGGCGCACGGCAGCCTCAGCCACACGCAACGCGTCGTTCAGGTTGCCGCTGCCCATGAAGACGCGATAGGCGAGGTCGTAGTCGTCCGCATTGAACGGTGCGATGCCGCGCACGATCGCCTGGGTGCCGCCAGGCGGGACGGAGGACGCGCCCGCCTCGCTGGCCCTGTCGGCAACTCGCCGGATGCGAGCGGCATGACGTTGGCGGCGGGCCAGCCCTTCCGGACCATCCATGAAGACCACGTCACCAGGCGACGGAAGCGGTTCGGGACGGCCGGCAAATGCCCAGTCGTGGCGCGCTGCGCCGGCCGCAAGGGCGATCCCCTCCTCGGCCCGACGCCACGACAGATGCAGCAGGCGGCGCGCGTACTGATCGGCCAGATCGGGCCGGTTGCATGCCATCGCCAGACGCGTCAGAAAGCGCAAGGTCTCCGTGTCGTCGATGAGCGGACCGACGCGGCGCTGGGCCTCGGTCATGGCATCGTCGTACAGGTTGCCCCCCTGCAGCGCCTTGAGTCCGGCGATGAAGTAGCGCCGCTGCTCGTCGAGCGATTTGGTCGCGTCCTGAGCGGCAAAGTTGGCGGCGGCGGCGGCCCGGTATTCACCCGCACCGAGCGCGATCTCTGCCGTGCGCGCCTGCCATTGCGCGGCGCGTGCCACGTCCTGCCTGGCCAGACGCTGGTAGAACTGCACGGCAATGGCGCCCTGATCCAACGCGTGCGCCTTGGTGGCCAGCATCTCCAACTCAGCCGCGGTCCACTGCATGCCCACTGCCTGCCTGAGCAGGCCGCGCAGTTCGTCCAGCAGGGCAGCGCGTTGCGGGTCTTTGGGCTGCAACGCATAGGCGCGCTGTTCCCGGATGGCGATGTCGAGCAGCAATGCCTCGCGCTCGAGCGATGTGTCATGCAGGGCGCGCATGCGGGCAACCACGGCATCGGCGTCTGCCAGCCGGCCGGTGCGCACGTACTGGGCAGCCAGCACGCTCAGAAATTCACCATCGTTGGGCCGCACGCGCAGCCACGCCTCCAGGTATGCGACCGACAGCGCATCGACCTTGCCGCCCTCGAGCAAGCGCGCCTCCAGACGTTCGCGCGGAAACATCAGGGCGAGCGCCAGCCCGATCAGCCCGCCGAGCAAGCCGATCAACCAGGGCGACAGCAGCCGTTCGCGCGGCGTCAGCTCAGCAGACCACATCGATGCGTTGGTAGGTGACGGTTTGTGCGGGACCGCCGGTCAGATCGACCCGCACGGAGTTGTCCTGCGCACGCGCCGTGCGCGCAGGATTGCCGTTGACCTGCACGCGGCAGGCTCCGGCGTTGGCCAGGCGGACGAACGGTTTGTAGTAACCGCCCGCCTCGAACGACATGCCGTTGCCGTTACGCGCGAAATGGCGCACAAAGGCAGCCGCCTCGGCGATATATGCCGGCTTGTCCGGTTGCGGGGCGGGCGTCATGTCAAAGCGTGCCGCGCCGTCGTCGAGGTGGATGTAGATGCCGCCCGGGCCCTTGTCGTAGCCGACCACGCCGTTCGCACCGGCAAGCGCCGGCGTGCCGGCCGCCATCCAGCGCAGCTCGCGCAGATCGCCGTTGCCGCGCACCACCCATGCATCGCCGTCGCGGGCGATGGCCATATCGCGAAAATCCAGCACCTTGGCCACATACTCGGTCGAATAGATCGGAAGCACCGGCTGCGAGAGTGCATAGTCGTAGACCTTCTTCAAGGCCTTGAGCGATGCAAGCTTGGTGCCCGAGTACATGTGGTAGTAGATATTGATGGGCTTGAACCGATATGGAGCGTCGGTCATCTGCAGCGTTTCAATCAATCGATCGAAACCGTAGAAAGGCCCCGTCCAGTCGTTCGTGTAGACGTTCTCGTTCTGGTTGGGCGCAAACACCTGGTATGCGCCCGGCCCCTTGTCGATGCCCAGCGGCGCGATGTCCGTCCACGACGGTGAACTGCGCGTGATGGTGGTATCGCCGCCATTCATGTTGACGACGCCGGCCTGCCACGCCATGCGTACGGCCACCTCCGGCGGCTGGCAGTCACCCGACCACTGCAGGATCTTCACACGCTTGCCAGGCGGTGCCAGGCGTTCGTTGATGTAGTGGATGGAGCCCGCGATCTCGCGGTCGAGGCTGAAGTGATAACCGGGGATGGACAACGCAAATGCCGTGTCGCCGCCGCCTTTGTCGTCCTTGGCCGGGTCCCCGGACGCCTTGCCCTCTACGGTGCGGCTCCAGTCGAACGGGTGCGAGTAGGTATGCGTGCCCAGCTCGACATACGGCAGCGCGAACATCTTGCGGGCGATGGCCTCCAGGCGCGGCGTGAGTTTGGGATACAGGCCGCTGGCGCCGACCTCCCCTTCGATGACCGACAGGGTGGTCGGGACGCGGTATGTCTCCCAGATGTCCTGCAGCAGGACTTCGCCCGAGTACTCCGGGCCGGGAAACTCCGCCCGCGAGGCAAAACCATCGCCATCGACGTGCACGAGCATGAGGCGGCGGCCGTTTTCGGTGGTCACATCGGGGATCGGCATGTCGGGCAATGCCAGCGCGCGGCGCAGGAACGCGATCGGCTGCACGACCCAGCGCGCCTGCTCGATGGTATCCATCGAAAACACCGCATACGGGTTCAGCACGTAGCCGCCCCAATCGGTGATGGCGGCGGCATCGAACTCGAAATCGCCGGATTTCAGCCGCAACAGCGACTGCCCATGCGGGCCCACCTGGATCGGCTGCGCCTCGCGTCGCTCGGGCCGCGGCGCCATCTCGAAGCCCATGATCCTGTCCTGCGACACCACCGTCAGCGGACCGGTGGCGCGACCCCGCACCACCTGCAGCTTGAGCAAGTCCGCCATGCCAGCATCGACGGGCATGCCGAACTGGTTCATGAAGGCAATGCGCACGCCGTCGTGGATGCGCTGCCGCACCCATGAAGCGAGCGCCGCTACCTGCTTGATCGGACTGGTGTTGACCCACACGACCACACCAGCGTATCGATCCGGCGAAACGGAGGTCGGCAGCGGCTTGTTGATATCGGCGTATTCGACGTCGTATCCAAGATAGTTGAGGGGCGTCGCAATGAAGCGCACGCCCTCGCTCGTATCGAGGGTGGTGTGCGGCGTGCGGTCCTGCAGGATCAGCACCTTGCGGGGCAGCACCTCGATGCGGCCGACGCCGATGGTCGACAACTCCGGATCGGTCACATACGGCACCAGCCCCTGTGCCTTGATGCGCTTGGCCGTATCGCGCGCGCAGGCGCGGTCGGATGGGGGGCAGTAATCGATTGCGATGACAGGCAAGTGGTACGCGTCGCGAATCTTGCGCGCCTGGTCCATCAGCCACTCGCGATCGGCGTCATTCACTTGCCGGTACTGCCTGGCACCCTGGTCCCACCCGCGATACAGCGATTCGAACGCCACCGCATATGCCAGGTCATGCACCTGCGGCAGGATCTCGAAGCCACGGTTGAAAATCAGCCTCGCGTCGGGGTAGCGCGCCTTGATGGCACGGATGACACGGACCATGCCGGCTTCCTGCGCCGCGCGCGCGGCGTCATTCCTGGCGACAAGCTGGTACGAATCGAGCGTATCGAGGAAGAAGCCCCGATAGCCCCGGTCCCATAGCGGCTTGATGACGTGATCGACGTAGAAGGCCGGCCACTCGGGCTGGGCCTGGTCGATGACGCGCGAGGCCCAGGCGTCGTTGGAACCGGACAGCCACCCCTTGGGCAGGTCCTTGTACCAGCGGCGCTCGGGCGTGACCTCGCCCACGCTGACATAGGCGAGCCACTGGGTGCTGGGTGTCCTGAATTGCGCCGGGTCGAACCCGTGGTCCGGCTCGACCACGACCGCATCGAATGCGCGCAGTTGCGCAACGGGCGGTTTGTCCCCGTAATACCACGCGATGTTTGGCGCGCCGGCCAAGATCGAAGATGCAACCTGAGGCGCACCGGATCCGGTGGTGGCAGACGCTTGTTGAGCAAGCATCACACAGGGCATCGCCACGATGACCGCCGCCAAAAGCGCCGCCCACCGTCCGATCGTCCCTGCCGTATTCCCCCGTTTCCCCCCGGTGCGCCGCTGTAAACGGCTGAGAATCCACATGAACTGCCACTCCGCTATGCAACTGTGTGCATCGATTAGGCCGCTCTGCGTCGGCACTGAAGACCGGCGCATGCGCTTGCGCCGTCGGGAACCGCTGTGCTTTTCTCGATTGCCGCCCGCAAACGCAGGCCCCGCAAGGCAATCGGGGCAGTCTGTCCCGAAGTGCAAGTATCGCCGAAGGCGTGGGTACACCGCAAACCACATTTCTGATGACCTGGCGTAGCTATCAGACTTAAACAATTGTTTGCGATCGACCACGCACGCCGTGGTTTGACAAAGCGATTGACGCTGCACCATGATCGGCCGAAGCCACATTCCACGCCGCGGTACAGTTGTGACAGCGCAACGGTAGCCGTCGCG
>JAGWNU010000033.1 GCA_028871175.1 Burkholderiaceae bacterium
ATGCAAGCACATGGCACCGACAAGGTCTTCAGCGGGTCGATACCGGCGCTGTACGACACGTTGATGGTTCCGCTGATCTTCGAGCCATACGCTGCCGATCTCGCGGCGCGCTCGGCCGCATTGGCGCCCACGCGCGTGCTGGAGGTTGCTGCGGGAACGGGCGTCGTGACGCGGGCACTGTCGCGTGCCCTGCCCGAGGCGAGCACCCTTGTCGCGACCGACCTCAATCCAGCGATGCTCGAACGGGCTGCCGCCGTCGGTGCAGACCGGCCAGTGACGTGGCAGCAGGCCGACGCACAGCAACTGCCCGTCGACGATGCCAGCGTCGACATGGTGATCTGCCAGTTCGGCGCGATGTTCTTCCCGGACCGGGCGAAGGCGTTTGCAGAAGCCCGCCGCGTGTTGAAGCCGGGTGGAACGCTGCTCTTCAACGTGTGGGACCGCATCGAGGAAAACGCGTTCGCGCACGTGGTGACGCTTGCGCTGGCGGCGCACTTTCCCGATCACCCTCCGGCGTTTCTCGCGCGCACGCCGCATGGCTATCACGATCCGTCGCGCGTTGAAGCCGATCTGCGCCTTGGCGGTTTCGCAAGCCCGGTCACGTGCGACATCGTGACCGCGCGCAGCCGCGCGGACACGGCGCGCACGCCGGCGTTTGCCTACTGTCATGGCACGCCGCTGCGCAACGAGCTGGAAGCGTTCGGCCCCGATGCGCTGTCCGAAGCCACCGACCTCTGCACGCAAGCACTCGCCGCGCAATTCGGTGCTGGGCCCGTGGACGGCAAGATCCAGGCGCTCGTCTTCAATGTCACGGCCTGACACGGCCTGAGGCGTCGCGCGGGAAGGGGCCGGATCGCGCAGTCTCTCTTCAGGGCTTCTGGAAGCCGGGCCTTGCGCGCCAGGCGTGCTGACGCATGCGCGTCCACTCGACGAGACGGCGACCCAGCGCAATGGAGGGCCGTTCGACGTAGCGATGCAGCATCATCGCGATGGCCAGGGTGAGTGCAAGGTTGACGGCAAACAGCATCAACTGCGCACCGATCCACTCGGGCGGCAGCACGCCCGCCAGCCGATGCGTGGCTTCGATGACGCTCGGATGCACGAGATAGAGTGCGAACGACAGCTCGCCCAGCCAGACGGCCGTACGCGGCACGCGCAGTTTGCCGCAGTGCTCCATGGCGACGAGGCCCGCCAGTAACGCCCCTGCGGGCAGGCCGCGCCCCAACGCATCAAACTTGGGTATCGGCGCGAGCACCGAGATGATGAATGCCGCCACGCCGATTGCCGCCAGCCCGCGCGCGATGGTCGGGGTCAGCCGTTGCCGATGCGCTGCATACAACCAGGCCAGTCGCGCACCCAGCAGGAACTCGAGCACCAGCGGGTTGGCAGCCATGGCCTGTACGGGGCTTGCCCACGTGTAGAGGGCCGCGGGATCGCGGTGCACGACCCCGCTGTGCCAGAACGGCACGATGATCGTCGTGGTGAAGAGCGCAAGCGCTACCAGCCACAGGGCGCGCCGGCCGAACAGCAACAGACCCAGCGCGCACAGCGCATAGAAGAAGGCTTCGTAGTTGAGCGACCAGCCGACATAGAGCGCGGGGTAGCCCAAGTACGGCGCATCGGCATTGGCCAGCGGCATGAAGGCCAGCGAGGTCAGCAGCGCACTTGTCGATACCGGATTGAGCCACGCTGAATGCAGCACCGACATTAACCAGTACGGCGGGCCCATCCGGAAGACGCGCTTGATGAGAAATTCGCCGGGCGGCTCGGGCCCCTTTGGCCCCAGGATCGCAACCCAGGCGATGATGAATCCGCTGATGACAAAGAACATGTCCACGCCGACATATCCACGCTTGATCACATGCGTGGTCAGCCACGCCAGCGCGGGGATGCCGGGATGGCTGAGTGCCAGGCCGGAATGGAACACGACGACACAGAGTGCGGCAAAGGCGCGCAGCGCCTGGATGCTCTGGAGAGACGCAGAAGAACGGTTCACGCAGGGTGGACGGCGACGGCGCCACGGAGGTTCCGCCGCTGTCGTGCAATGGGCAACCCAATACGTCTAGCAAGTCGCGTGCCGCGATGTCAGCGGGCGCCATTGACCAGCCGCGTAGCGCTGCAGATCCTGCGGGCCGAAGCGCCAGAGATGCAGCCAACCGTTGTCGACCAGTTGCCGGACAATGGGGTGCTTGTCGACAACGCGCTCGATTGCTGTCTCAGGGGCGTCGATCAGGACAGTCAGCCTCAGCGGCTCGTGAATCCAACGCTGCCCATCGTGCAGGGACTGCCGCGACAGGCCGATACGCAGATCGCCCCCATTGCCCTCGAACACGCCGATGGAGCCGCCCACCACGTTGTGCAGCAGCTTGTTGCCGCTGCCCAGATGCACCGGGTCACACATCGACGCGTGATACTGCCAGTTGATCCAGTGGGTCACGAGCATCGGCGCCGTCATCAGCAACTCCAGCACGCTGCCGTCGTGGTCGCGGCTGGCATCGTAATCGTGCAGGAAGCTGCGCCCGTCCAGAACCACGCCTTGTGTGCGATGGCGCGGCGCGATGACGAACGCGGCGTTACCTGCCAGCCCCCACTCTGGCCGCGTCTGTGCACCATCATTGGCGCGCCGCCGCAGTTGGGTCAGCAGATCATCATGAGGGGCACGCGGGTCCAGGCCCAACGACGGTGCCCGTTCGCGCCGTACCTGGTCGGAAGCATGCTTCAGGACCGATTGCAGGTGGTCCCAACGCGCGCGCGCGGCAGGGGGCAGCCGGTCGAGATCGAAGCCTTCGATCTCGTCGGTGGTGGTGTTGTGCAGGGCAGCCGCGAACACGGTGTCCTCAGGAACCGTGATGCCGTGCGCCTGCAACGCGGCGCGCACCGGCGGCTCATTCAGCAGCAGCGCCAGGCTGCGGGCATTCACCTCACCGGTTTGGCCGCAGCATGCCCCACAGTCCAGTGCCGCTGCATGCGCGTTGTTGCTCGTTTGACTGCCGTGTCCCACGAAGAGCACCAGCGGTGCCAGGTGTTCTGCCAGCCCCATGGCGCGGAGCACGCGGGCGGCAAGGGCCGCTTTGGTCTCTACGCTCTCCGCATGCAGGTGGGGCCGGCAGACGGCCCGATATCGCGAGGGCAGGCCGGTGAGGTCTGCGCGCGACCGCGCTTCGGTGGAGGGGCGCAACCAGCGCCAGAGCTTACCGAGATAGCCGACCCCCGCCACTTCGACATAAGAGAATGCCGCGCTTGGCCAGCGGCTGGCCCCGTCCACCTGAGCCGATGCGCCCAGGCGGTGACGCCTTGCCCGTTCTGCGGCGCGCTCGGCGGCGGGATCCGGCATGCCGTCCGGCCCCTGGGCAGCGTCGATACGATCAGAGACTTCCATGGTTGGCGCCAGAAGGCCCGGAAGCTGTGGCCGCCGCGCAGCCGTCCCGAGCGGTGTGTACGCAACGGGCAGGCCAAAAAAGCCCGCGAAGCCGATGGTCTGCACGGCGGGCCAGACGCATTCCAGCGCACGCCGCAGGGGTTCGCTGCGTACGTCGATGCAGAACGCGGCCTGCACCTCGATGTCTTGCGGTACCGGTGGCAGCGCACCCGCCCCCGCGAGCCGGTGCGCCAGTTGGCGCTGGTAGCCGGCTTCGAGGGCCAACTGCCAGACTTCATCGACCAGCAGTGCCGCTTCGGCCTCTGCCAATGCCGAGGGTGCCTGCTGCCACTCCGCTTGCAGCGCGGCGAACGCCATGCGCGTGCTTGCATCGTCCCGGCACTCCTGCACGATGGCGCCCCACGCAAGGCGAATCGCGAGCAGATCGCGCAGATGCGGATCTTCCCGTCCTTCCTGGGCAGCCTGCCAGCCGAGATAGGCGCACCACGAGGCCCATCCGTTCACCGTCAGCAGCACCGCCTCCAGATAATCGGCCCACACAGGTTGCGGCAAGCCCAATTGATTGAGCGCCCAGTGCTCGGCATCGAGGGGCGTTGCCGGCAGCGCATCCAGCCGACGACCCAGGTCGGGAAGGCCCATCAGCAGGCCAATGCCATGGTCGTGCTGCAAGGTGTCGCGCCAGAAGCCGTACAGGCCGTCTGCGCGCTCAGGCTGCCAGTCGGCCTGGTGCACATCGAAATAGGCGGCACAGGTCTGGCTGACCTGGTGCGTGATTGCCTGGCGCCACGAGAGGCGGGTGTGACGTTGTGGATCGTTGTCCAGCACGTCGATCAACAATGGCAGGCGCGGTGGCAGCTCGTGGCGGCGCAGCGCTTCCACGCACTTGGCCTCCGTGAGCCCGGCTGCCCTCGCGGCCGGCAATTGCGCGAGCGCATCGGCAAGGTCTGCCGGTGTGATCCGGCCCGCAACCCATGCCTGCTGCTGGCTGCGGCGCGTCGGAAAGACCTGGATGCCTCCCAGCACGGCCATCCGCGCGGCCACCCGTCGAACCGGCATGTCCACGCGGCCCCAATGCGGGTTGACGGCGATGGCGCGGTCCAGCGGCCAGGCCGGAGCGATCGCGCGGCAGGCTTGTGCGCACGCGGCTTGCATCTGCTGCATCAACGTGTCATCCGGGCCTGCGGCATCGGAACCCTCAGGCGGGATCGGTGACGGAACCATCGCGTGCGTGTGTGCGGCGTCTGCGCCAAGGCTTGTCGTCGTCATGTCGTTTTCCTGTGCAGGGGTCAGGGCTGGGCATCCATGGCAACCGTCCGTGCGGCGGTGCGATGGGCGCCGTTGCGTGCGGCGGGTGTCCAGTGCGTCGGCCACAGCCGTAACGCCAGGCGTGTGTAGAACTCGTCGATGTACAGACCCGCGTAGCATGCGCGCCGCCAGGCGGCGAGGGCCCGCGGGCGCATCTGTACCGCCACCAGCAAACCGTGCAGACACGCCATTCCGAGCAAGGCGACGATGCCGCTGCGCGTGTCCGGCCGATCCTGCGTGCCCAGGGGCAAGAGGTGAGCGCCCATGGCCAGTGCGGTCAGTCCGGCAACCATCAGCAGACCTACCGCCGCGCGTGAGAACACCATCGGCGCTGAATGGCGGCCTGCCCCGGGAAGCCAAAGCAGCGGCGCCCAGGCCAGCGCCAGGATGACACTCCACCACCACGGCCAAGCCGCGCCGCCGAGTCCTGCCTGGACAAGCAGGACCATCGCCACGGATAGCAGCGGAGCCGCCAGCAGGCTGCTTTTCGCAGGTGGTTGCTCGCCCTGCAGTTCCCGCAGCCGCGTGTCCTGCACTACCGACGATGCCGACAGGAACGCGTGCGCCTTGTACAGCGAATGGCCGACCAGATGCAGCGCGGCGAGCGAGTACAGGCCGAGCCCGCACTCGAGCACCATGAAGCCCATCTGTGCGACCGTCGACCACGCAAGCCGGACCTTGATGCTGATGCGCGTGAGCATGACCAGGCCGGCCACCACCGCCGTCGCCAGCCCGAACGCGACCAGCAGCCAGCGGGCGGGAGCGGCCGATTCAAGCAGCGGGGCAAACCGGATCAGCACGTAGCCGCCCAGGTTCACAACACCCGCATGGAGCATTGCCGACACCGGCGTGGGAGCCTCCATGACCTGGATCAGCCAGCCGTGTGCAGGCAGCAGCGCGGTTCTCAGCACCACCGCCAGGACCACGCACACCGCGCTGACTTGCAGCGCCGGGGACGCTCCGACCTGTCCCACGTGCGCCCACAAGTCCGCGAGCGAGCCGCTGCCGACCTCGCGCCATGCCAGTACGGCCGCGGCAATCAGCAACGCGTCGGCCAGCCGGTCTGCGAGGCGCTTCTTGAACGCGGCCAGCAAGGCGAAGGGGCGGTCGGGGTAGAAGCACAGCAGGTGTTGCAGGGCGATGCCGATGGCGGCCCAGGCCGCGAGCAGCACGGTCCAGTGGTCCGCCAGCAGGAGCACGTGCACCGCGGCCAGCACCCCGGCAAGCGCGCTGAGGTAGCGCCTTTGGCCCGATTCCCCTTGCAGATACCGGGCGGAAAACGCACCGATGCAGGTGCCGAGCAATTGCACCAGTGTGGCCAGCAGCCCACCCAGCACCGAGGCGCCCAGCCATGGCGAGAATGGCGTAGACGAGGCAGCGTCCGGCAAGCCTCGCAACGCCACGCCGACCGCCGCCACGCAGGCCCCAGCGATCGATAGCCCGATGAAGCCCTGCCAGAGGCGCGCCATGCCGAGTCGAGCAACATGAGGCAGAAGTGCCGCAAGGAGCATCAGGCCGGGCGGCAGGACAAGGCAAATCGCAAGGGCGGAGTGAAGCAGATTCATGGCAGGCGCACTCGAACAAATGTGTGCGTATCTTGCGTGCCTTCCTTTGTTCTGTAAATTACAATGATTCGAACGATTTGATCTGTAAAAAAGAACGATGAGACTCGAGCAACTCAACTTCCATCACTTGTTCTACTTCTGGCGCGTTGCCAAGGCAGGCCACCTGACCCGCGTGGCGACCGAACTGCATACCTCGCAGTCCGCGCTCTCTGCGCAAATCCGTCAGCTGGAGGATCGGCTTGGCGAGCCGTTGTTCGCGAGGGAAGGGCGCCGCCTGGTGCTGACGGACACCGGACAGCTCGTGCTCTCGTATGCCGAGGACATCTTCGGGCTCGGGCAGGAAATGCTCGGCCGCCTCGTCGGCCGCAGCGAAGGCATGACGCGGCTTCGGGTCGGCAGTGTCGCGACGTTGTCGCGGAACTACCAGGAAAACTGGATCCGTCCTGCGTTGGCCGACCCGTCCGTTGTGCTCACGCTGGAATCGGGCGTGCTCGAAGGTCTGCTGGCCAGGCTGCTGCAGCATCAGCTGGACGTCGTGCTTGCCAACGAGACGGTGCCATCGAATGCAGACCGCCCCTTGCACTGCCGTTTTCTCGGCAGCCAGTCCATCTCGCTCGTGGGCCCCGCCGGCGTCTGGAAGAACCGCAGCCTGCGCATCCCCGACGATCTGCAAGGACTTGACATCGCCCTGCCGGGGCCACGGCATGCGCTGCGCAGTCAGTTCGATGCACTGTGCGCGTCGGCTGGCGTCACCCCACACCTGCGCGCCGAGGTGGACGACATGGCCATGCTGCGTCTGATTGCCCGCGACAGCGGCTGGCTGACCGTCCTTCCCGAGGTGGTGGTGCAGGACGAACTGCGTGCGGGCGTATTGGTGACGGTGGGCCAGTCAACACAGCTGCAGGAGCGCTTCTACGCCATCACGACCACGCGGCGGCACCGCATCGAGGCCCTGGAGCGCTTGCTGTCCGATTAGCGGCTTCTCCGCACTTCTTGGTGGTGGATGGCGAGAACGCCTGTGCCCGGGATGCGGCTGCGCGGGGCGTTGCGGGTAAGATCGGCGCCTCTCAGATCGACGCGCCAGTACGCGCAGGCATCATGCAAAGCAAAAACAAGGCAACCCTCATCGGGCTCACCGCTGTTCTGTTGTGGGCTTCGATCGTGGGCTTGATCCGTGGCGTCAGCCAGAACCTTGGGGCCGTCGGCGGCGCCGCCATGATGTACAGCGCGGCCTCGGTGTTGCTGCTGTTTTCGGTGGGGTTCATCCGCTTGAAGGCGTTTCCCCGGCGCTATCTCGTCTGGGGGAGCTTCCTGTTCGTGTCGTATGAGCTGTGCCTGTCGCTGTCCATCGGTTTTGCCCACACCAGCCGGCAGGCCATCGAGGTCGGCATGGTCAACTACCTGTGGCCGGCCTTCACGATGCTCTCGGCCATTGCGTTCAACCGGCAGCGGGCGAACTTTCTGATCGTCCCGGGCTTTCTAATGGCCATTCTCGGGATCTGCCTGGTGCTTGGCGGAGACCAGGGTCTGAATTTCGCCGGCATGGTCTTGAACGTCAAGGACAACCCGTTGAGCTACGGACTGGCGTTCTCCGGTGCGGTGATCTGGGCAGCCTATTGCACGGTCACCGCGCGGATTGCGCAGGGCAAGAACGGTGTCACGCTGTTCTTCATGCTGACGGCGCTGGCGCTGTGGATCAAGTTCTTCGCCACCGGGGGCGGCACGCTGCACTTCAGCTACGAGGCGATCGTCTATCTCGCGCTTGCCGCGTCTGCCATGGGCTTTGGCTATGCGGCGTGGAATGTCGGCATCCTGCATGGCAACGTGACAGTGCTGGCAGGGGCGTCGTATTTCATCCCGGTGTTTTCTGCGGCCTTGGCGGCCGCGCTGTTGCGCACGCCGCTTTCCTTCGCCTTCTGGAAAGGCGCGTCCATGGTCTGTGCGGGGTCGGTCCTGTGCTGGCTCGCGACACGCGGGAAGGGCGTGCGGATGCCTTCCGCATCGCAGCCGCCGCAACCGTCGCAGGGAGCCCAGGGGCAGTAGGTTCCGAACCGCGCCGCCGCCGCCAGGCGCCACCGCGCATTGATCCAGCCATGCCGGGCAAGCGGTCCCGGTATGCCGGCAGCCCGCTCACCATACCCGGGAGGGCTTCGGCCTTACTTCACAACTACCTGCGAGTGGACGACCTCGGGCGCCTTGGCGAAGAACGGTCCCACCAGCTTGCGCCATTCCTGGAAATCCTCGGATTGCCGGAAGTCGACCATATGGTCTTCCACGGTCTCCCAGCGCACGAGCAGCACGTAGCTGGTGTCGCGTTCAACGATGTGATGCAGCTCAGCCCCGTGGCAGCCTTTTGCACGGGCAAACAGCGGCAGGGCTTGCTGGACGGCGGCTTCAAACTCGCGCTGCTTGCCGGCGAGAATGTCGATGTGGGCCATTTCGAATACCACGTTGTACTCCTTCGATGTGGAAAGGGGGAAAGCGATACCGGCGCCTGACGCCGCAGCCGATGCGATTGAAGCCGGCTTCGGCATCGAGGTTGGATTGCCTGGCGAGACTATACCCGGCGGTGCCCGTTAGCGATGCTGCCGTCTCATCCGTCTATCAGACCGGTTCGTCCAGCGGCTTGCAGGTCCGATCGGGACGCCACGCCGCGGGGCTCGGACGATAGGACGAGCCGATGGATCGCTTGACTCTTATATAAGATATAAGACATTTGACCGTGTGGGGTATTGCGATTAGAATCGCGCCCAAGCGGCGCTCCGGACAGCCCCGGGATGCCGGAAAAGATTCCCCTGTAACGTCATCTCAGCAGGTCTCCCATGCTTGAAAACTTTCGTGCTCACGTGGCGGCTCGCGCCGCGCTCGGTATTCCTCCCCTGCCGCTGACGGCCCAGCAGACTGCCGAACTGGTGGAGCTGCTCGTGAATCCGCCCGCGGGCGAAGAGCAGACGCTGCTCGACCTGATCACCCATCGCGTGCCGGCCGGCGTGGACGAAGCCGCGCGCGTGAAGGCAGGCTTCCTGGCTGCCGTGGCCAAGGGCGAGACGGCCTGCGCCCTGATCTCGCGTCAGCGCGCCACCGAACTGCTCGGCACGATGCTGGGCGGCTACAACATCCAGCCGCTGATCGAGCTGCTGTCCGATGACGCCGTGGCCGCTGTGGCCGCCGACGCACTGAAGAAAACCCTGCTGATGTTCGACCAGTTCCATGACGTGAAGGAACTCGCCGACAAGGGTAACGCGCATGCGAAGGCCGTGCTGCAGAGCTGGGCCGATGCCGAATGGTTCACGAGCCGTCCGGAAGTGCCGGAAAGCCTGACGATCACCGTGTTCAAGGTCACGGGCGAAACCAACACCGACGACCTGTCGCCGGCACCGGACGCCACCACCCGCCCGGACATCCCGATGCACGCGCTGGCGATGCTGAAGAACGCACGCCCCGGCATCACGCCGGAAGAAGACGGCAAGCGCGGCCCGGTCAAGTTCATCGAATCGCTGAAGGAAAAGGGTCACCTGGTCGCCTACGTCGGCGACGTGGTCGGCACGGGCTCCTCGCGCAAGTCGGCCACTAACTCGGTGCTGTGGTTCACCGGTGAAGACATTCCCTACGTTCCGAACAAGCGCTTCGGCGGCGTGTGCCTCGGCGGCAAGATCGCCCCGATCTTCTACAACACGATGGAAGATGCCGGCGCGCTGCCGATCGAACTCGACGTGTCGCAAATGAACATGGGCGACGTGGTCGAACTGCGCCCGTACGAAGGCAAGGCGCTGAAGGACGGCAAGGTCATCGCCGAATTCCAGGTCAAGTCGGACGTGCTGTTCGACGAAGTGCGCGCCGGCGGCCGCATTCCGCTGATCATTGGCCGTGGCCTGACTGCCAAGGCGCGTGAAGCGCTGGGCCTCGCACCGTCGACGCTGTTCCGCCTGCCGCATCAGCCGGCCGACAGCGGCAAGGGCTTCTCGCTCGCGCAGAAGATGGTTGGCCGCGCGTGCGGCCTGCCGGAAGGCCAGGGCGTGCGTCCGGGCACGTACTGCGAACCGAAGATGACCTCGGTCGGCTCGCAGGACACCACCGGCCCGATGACCCGCGACGAGCTGAAGGATCTGGCTTGCCTCGGCTTCTCGGCTGACCTCGTGATGCAGTCGTTCTGCCACACCGCCGCGTATCCGAAGCCGGTGGACGTAAAGACGCACCAGACGCTACCCAACTTCATCAGCACGCGCGGCGGTATCGCGCTGCGCCCGGGCGACGGCGTGATCCACTCGTGGCTGAACCGCATGCTGCTGCCCGACACCGTCGGCACCGGCGGCGACTCGCACACGCGCTTCCCGATCGGCATCAGCTTCCCGGCAGGCTCGGGCCTGGTCGCCTTCGCGGCCGCCACCGGCACGATGCCGCTGGACATGCCGGAATCGGTGCTGGTCCGCTTCAAGGGCAAGATGCAGCCGGGCGTCACGCTGCGTGACCTCGTCAACGCGATTCCGCTGTACGCGATCAAGCAAGGCATGCTGACGGTCGCCAAGCAAGGCAAGAAGAACATCTTCTCGGGCCGCATCCTCGAAATCGAAGGCCTGCCTGACCTGAAGGTCGAGCAAGCGTTCGAGCTGTCGGACGCCTCTGCCGAGCGTTCGGCCGCCGGTTGCACGGTGCACCTGAACAAGGAACCGATCATCGAATACCTGAACAGCAACATCACGCTGCTCAAGTGGATGATCGCGCAGGGCTACCAGGACGCGCGCAGCCTTCAGCGCCGCATCAAGGCGATGGAGCAGTGGCTGGCCGACCCGCAACTGCTGTCGCCGGATGCCGACGCCGAATACGCCGCCGTCATCGAGATCGACCTGGCCGACATCCATGAACCGATCGTTGCGTGCCCGAACGATCCGGACGACGTGAAGACGCTGTCCGACGTCGCCGGTGCGACCATCGACGAAGTGTTTATTGGTTCGTGCATGACCAACATCGGTCACTTCCGCGCCGCGTCGAAGCTGCTGGAAGGCAAGCGTGACATTCCGGTCAAGCTGTGGGTGGCCCCGCCGACCAAGATGGACCAGAAGCAACTGACCGAAGAAGGCCACTATGGCGTGTTCGGCACGGCCGGTGCCCGCACCGAAATGCCGGGCTGCTCGCTGTGCATGGGTAACCAGGCACAGGTGCGCGAAGGTGCGACGGTCATGTCGACGTCGACCCGCAACTTCCCGAACCGTCTGGGCAAGAACACGAACGTGTATCTGGGTTCGGCGGAACTGGCGGCAATCTGCTCGCGTCTGGGCAAGATTCCGACCAAGGAAGAGTACATGGCCGACATGGGTGTGCTCAACGCGAACGGCGACAAGATCTACCAGTACATGAACTTCGACCAGATCCAGGATTTCAAGGAAGTGGCCGACACTGTTCAGATGTGATGGGACGGGGAGCATGGCGGGCCGCGCCCGCCATGGCGACACCCGGAGCGCCGGAGGCCACACGCCTGCGGCGCTTTTTTTTTGCGCCTCGAGGCGCTGTGCCGCCAAGCAAGGCTCCACGAATTCCATTACACTAATCATTGACGAATCAATCGTTGATGTATCATTTGTCTCGTTGCGCCCCCGCCATGGCCGTCCACACTGCGCTACCGCACTCCCATACCCAGGTCTTGCCGTTCAAGGAATCGCTGCTTGCGATGATCGGCATCTGTTTTGTCGTGGTGCTGGTGGCATTCGACCAGACCGTGGTCGGCACCGCGTTGCCGACGGTCGTGGCCGAACTCAAGGGTTTTGAGTTGTATGCCTGGGTGGCGACGTCGTACCTGCTGACCTCGGTGGTCACGGTGCCGATCTTCGGCCGGCTGGGAGACTTCTACGGCCGCAAGCCGTTCGTGATCGCATCCATCGTGGTGTTCACGCTGGCGTCTGTCATGTGCGGCATGGCCGGCAGCATGAACTTTCTGGTGTGGTCGCGCGCGCTGCAGGGCATCGGCGGTGGCATGCTTGTCGGCACGGCGTATGCCTGCATTCCCGATCTGTTTCCCGATGCGCGCGTACGTTTGCGCTGGCAGGTCATGCTGAGCGCGTCGTTCGGTATCGCCAATGCCATCGGGCCCACGCTGGGCGGATGGATGACGCAGGCGTTCGGTTGGCGCTCCGTGTTTTATGTGAACGTGCCGTTCGGCGCGTTGGGGCTATGGTTTGCCTGGCGGTTTCTACCGCATTTGCGCCAGAACGCGCATGTCGGCCGCATCCGGCTGGATTGGCAGGGCGCGGTGCTGATCACCGTGGCACTCGGTGCGTTGCAGCTCTTTGTGGAATGGCTGCCGCGCCATGGCGTGTCGGGGCCACTGTTCGGGTGGCTGGCCTTGTCGGCCGCGGCATTCTTTGGCTTGTGGTGGTGGGAGCAGCGCGCCGAGCAGCCGCTGTTGCCGTTCGACATGCTGCGTAACCCTTCGCTGGCGGCGCTGTTCGTGCTGGCGACGCTCTCGGGCTTTTCGATGTTTGCGGTGCTGTTCTACGCGCCGCTGCTGTTCCAGGGCGGGTTTGGTATGTCGCCGCAGGAGGCAGGGCTGGTCATCACACCGCTGGTGGTCTGCATTACCCTCGGCAGCATCATCAATGGGCGCATCGTCACGCGCATTCCCAAGCCGAACGCCATGCTATATGCCGGGTTTGCGCTGCTGACGTTGGCGCTGGCCGGCATGGCGGTGTCGTCCAAGGCAATGCCGCATGCCGTGTTGACGGGGCTGATGCTGCTGGCGGGCCTCGGGCTGGGTTTTGTGTTGCCCAACCTGACCGTGTTTGCACAGCAGACGGCGGGGCGTGCGCACCTGGGGATCGCCACGGCGCTGCTGCAATCGCTGCGCATGGTGGGCGGCATGGTGGGCACCGCGCTGGTCGGCACGCTGGTGAGCGAGCGCTATGCCGCAGGGGTGGGCGAGGCGCTGCACGCTGACGGTGCGACGCAATGGCTGCGCCAGCTTGCCGATCCCGAGATTCTCATTGATCATGACGCGCAAGCTGCCCTGCTCACACAGATGCACGCAGCGGGCCACGATGGCGCCGCTCTTGTCGAGGCGGCCCGTCACGTGCTGGTCAGCGCCATCCACATCGGCCTGGTCGCCGCAACCGTGGTCGCCCTCGTGGCTCTCTGGCGCGTGTGCCGTGTGCCGCCGGTGGTGTTGCATCATGTCGATGCCCGTGCAACACACCGAATAGGCGGGAGCCAGCGGTAGCGGTTAGGATGCGCGGTTTCCTGCCAACTCAAGCTAGCCTGATCGATGACCTCTGAACGCGAACGCTTCGCCGTGATGCACCAGTTCGGGCGCACCTATCGTGCGTTCATGGCCGCCTTCGAGGCACATGTCGGCCAGCCCATGCCGCGCTGGCGTATCCTGCTCGCTCTGCACGACCACGCAGGCGGCGGCATGGCGCAGAAACAGCTGGCCGAGCGCCTGCAGATGGACCCCGGCGCGCTCACCCGCCAGCTCAAGGTACTCGATCAGCTTGGGTGGATCGAACGCACCACCGACGCACGCGACAATCGCCTGACCAACGTATCGTTGTCCGATGCCGGCCTTGCCGTGGTGCTCGACTGCATGCCCCGCCGCATCGCATTCATCAATGCCACGCTCGATGGCTTGCCGGATGATCTCGTGCGCGCACTGTCCGAGGCACTGGCGCAAATCGAAACACGCATCGCGGAGGTTCCGAGCCTTGCCTCGGCCGATGCCAAGTCTTCCCAAACCAAGGCCCCCCGCCAGCCAGAAGCGCGCTGAGGCGCCGGGAGATACGCCATGCCCATGGTGATCAACAGCGCGCTGTACCGCAGCGGCAAGCGCGAGCGTGACCTGTCCGTCGATGCCATCAGCGATGTGCTGCATTCGCCGGGCTCGTTTGTCTGGCTGGGCCTGCACGAGCCAGACAACGCGATGCTTGCGCGGGTACAGGAAGAATTCGGCCTGCACGACCTCGCGATTGAAGACGCACGCAACGCCCATCAGCGACCCAAGCTTGAGGTCTACGGCGATTCGCTCTTCATCGTGCTGAACACCGCGCAACTCGAGCGCGGCAACGTGATCTTCGGCGAGACCCACCTGTTCGTCGGCAAGGATTTCCTTGTCTCGGTGCGACATGGACCGTCGGCCTCGTACGCACCCGTGCGCGAGCGTTGCGAACGGACGCCGCAACTGCTGGCCAAGGGTGCGCCCTTCGCGCTGTATGCAGTGCTGGATTTCGTGGTCGACAACTACCAGCCCGTGCTGGAAAGCCTGCAGGAAGAATTCGAGGCGATCGAGAGCCGGATCTTTGGCGACTCGTTTGACCGCGCGTCGATCGAGCGGCTCTACACGCTCAAGCGCCAGCTGCTGCGCCTGCGTAATGCCGCATTGCCCGTGGAGGACATCGCCGGGCAGCTCGTGCGCCTGCACGAAGACTTTGTACCGAAGGAGTTGCGTGCGTATTTCCGCGACATTGCGGACCACGCGCACCGCGTGGTGGGTGCGCTCGACGTGATTCGCGAGATGCTGACCACGGCCATCTCCGTGAATGTGGCGTTGGTGTCCGTCACGCAGAACGATATCGTCAAGCGACTGGCGGGCTGGGGCGCCATCCTGGCCATCCCGACCGTGGTCTTCAGCAACTACGGCATGAACTTCAAGGACATGCCGGAGCTGGAGCATCCGGCGGGCTATCCGATCGTGCTGACGTGCACCGTGCTGGCCTGCGTAGCGCTGTACCGCAAGTTGCGCAAGTCGGGGTGGATCTAGGAGACGCTGCCATGTTCCGCTGCTGCTGGGTCAATGACGACCCATTGATGATCGCGTATCACGACACAGAATGGGGCACGCCCTCGCACGATGACCGCCATCTGTTCGAGATGCTCGTGCTCGAAGGCGCGCAGGCCGGCCTGTCGTGGCAAACCATCCTTCGCAAGCGGGCGCGCTATCAGGAGGTGTTCGATGGATTCGAACCCGCACGGGTGGCCCGCTTCACGCCGGCGCGTATCGAAAAGCTGCTCGCCGATCCGGGCATCGTGCGCAACCGCGCCAAGGTGGAAGGTGCGGTCATCAACGCGCGCAAGGTGCTGGCGCTGCAAGACGAAGCAGGCTCGCTCGATGCCTTCCTGTGGGGGTTCGTCGGTGGCAAGCCGGTCGTCAACCGCTGGGAAAGCTACCGGGATGCGCCCGCCGCCACCGATGCCTCCAAGGCGATGAGCAAGGCGCTGGTGGGGCGGGGTTTCAAGTTTGTCGGCCCGACCATCTGCTACGCCTTCATGCAGGCGACTGGCATGGTGGACGACCACGAGGCGGGATGTTTCCGCGCGGGCCAGGCCAAGACGCCTTAGTCGGACTGGATCACGCGTCGGCGTGCAGGGTACGATCGCGTCCGGCAAGCGAGCCTACGGCCATCGACGCCAGCGCAATCGCGCTGAACAGCCACCCCATCACGGCCCAGCTTCCGGTCAGGTCATGCAGCACGCCCATCAGGTAGGGCCCAGCAGCGGCCATGACATAGCCAATGCCCTGCGTCATGGCCGACAGGCTCGCCGCCACGCGCACATCGGCCGAGCGCAGCACGATCAATGACAGCGCCACGCTGAAATTGCCGCCCTGGCCCAGGCCCAGGAGCACGGCCCACCACCAGAGCGTGGAGAGGGGCGCATACAGGCAGCCCAGCAGCCCAGCCCAGCACATCAGCATCATCAACAGCACGGCGGGCCGCTGGTCTCGGCCGAGCCTCGCAATGAAAGGCCCGCCGAGCGCCGTGATGAGCTGCACGAGAATCGACACCGCCACCACCACGCCCGACTGCACCGGCGACAGCCCGCGGTCTTGCAGGATCACGGGCAGCCAGCCGAACACGCAGTACGCCAGCGACGATTGCAGCCCCATGTGCAGGGTCACCTGCCATGCGATCGGCTGGTTCCACAGCGAAACCCGTTCAATGCGCATGGCCGCGCCCTTGCCGTGCGCGTGCCGCATGTGGGGCCACCAGCCGACAAACGCGAGCAGCGCCGGCAAGGCCCAGAATGCGAGTGCCGGCTGCCAGCCGCCCAGCCAAGCCGACAGCGGCGCGCTCGCCCCAGCCGCCACGGCGGCGCCAAAGCACAGGGCCATGGTGTAGACGCCCGTCATCAGATCTGCCTGCCGGCCGAAATCGCGCTTGACGATACCGGGCAGCAGGACGCCCGTCACGCCAATGCAGGCACCCGCCGCCAGGGTGCCGATGAAGAGCGGTGCCACGCCGCCCGCACTGCGCAATGCGATACCGGCGGCAAGGGCGATCAGCAGGCCGCCCACGGCGCGTTCGGCGCCAAACCGCCGGGCCAGCACCGCAGCGGCCGGTGCAAACACGCCCAGGCACACCACGGGCAACGTCGTCAGCAAACCGGCCGCGGCACCAGAGAGACCGGTGCCGGCGGCCACCTGTTTGAGCACGGGAGACAGGCTCGACAGTGCGGGCCGCAGGTTCACCCCCACCAATATGAGGCCCACGACGAGAAGCGCCAGCGCACCAGCCGAGCGACGCTCAGCGTGCGGGCTGGCAGGAGAGGAGGGTGTAGCGGACATGGCGGCTCGGGCAAACGGACAAGCTGCCGATTGTATGGTGCGCGCCGCGTTGGTGCATACCGGCGATCCGCATCAGGCAAACGCAGTTACGGTGCCGGGCTGAGCCGGCCGGACAGGTCTGCGAGCACGTCTGCCGACGGCGCGCCACGTTCGGCCGCCAGGGCCAGCGCGCGCCGCGTGAGCGTGGTATAGAGCGTGGCATGGTCGCCGCCGAGTGCTTCGAGCGCCTGGAGGTGCCGATCGATGACACCGCCGTCCCCGCGCGACACGGGGCCTGCCAGCGCGCCAGCGAGGCCGCGCGCCCGGGCGGCAGCCAACGTGCCTTCCACCAGGGGCCACATCGCCCCAACCGCTGCTTGCCGATCGATGCCGGCGGCCTCCCACAGCGTGGCCGCCTCGTGCAGCGCGCACAGCAGAAAACTGGCTGCGTAGTTGGCCCCTGCGTGATAGAGCGCGCGCTGTCCGGCGCGCACTTTCAGTGGTGGGCATCCGAGCCGCAGCGCGAAGTTGGCGAGCGCCGCATCGTGCGGAGCATCGGCATCGATGGCGATCGACGCCCCACGCAGCCGTTCGGCGTCATCCGGCAAGCCCGCGAAGAGGAAGAGAGGGTGGAAGCTGGCGGTCGATGCGCCGGCCCGGCGTGCGGCTTCCAGGAGGTCGCGCTCGCCAGCGCCGCTGCAGTGGAGCACGAGCTGGCCCGGTCGCCAATGCACACCGGCGACAACATCCGCAACGGCGTCATCCGGCACGGTGATGAATACCCACTCCGCCGTATCGGCAACGCCCTGCGGGTCCAGCAGCTTGGCACCTGTTGCGTCGGCCAGCCAGGCTGCAGGTTGCGCTGTGCGGCTGGCTACGGCCACCGTCCGCACGCCAGCCTCGTGGGCCCGCAGGGCTAGCGCGCGCGCCAGGCGCCCGGCACCGATCCAGCCGAGCGAGGCCGCTGATTCGATCGCAATGGAAGGCATACCCAAAGATCCCTGAGGAGAACGGGCCGGATCATAAGCCCAGTCGTATCGAATATTCGCAATTAACCGCCAGGCATATGAAACGACCACTTTCGAGCCGGCATGGGAACGCGGCGTGCTAGGTGACGAATCAGACCGTCGCGCCGATGCGCGCTGCGGCATATCGACGCAAAACCAGGAGGCCCCATGTTGAGCACTATTCTCATCATCGTACTGATCCTGCTGCTGATCGGCGCGTTGCCCTCGTGGCCGTACAGCCGCAGCTGGGGCTATGGCCCGACGGGCGGGCTGGGGCTGATTGTCGTCATCGTCGTCATCCTCGTGCTGCTGGGTTACATCTGACGCCAGGACCGGCGCGTCATCGAGGTTGGTCTGACGCGGCCGCCGGGGCTCGCTGTGCACGGCAAGCGGGCGGGTGTCTTGTGGGCGCTTGACTGGGCATAATTCCGGCTGCGTTCCCGAAAGACACTTCCCATGAAGACAGGTCGACACGCCCGCGGCCAAGCGGTCGCCCATCCCGCCCGGTGCGTGCTCGCTGCGCTGACGGCACTGGTGGCCGGCTGCGCGGTCGGGCCCGATTACAGCCTCCCGCAACTGAGCGGCACCGAAGCGCCCCGAGGGTGGCATGCCACGCTGCCGCATCACGGCAGCCGCCTCGCGCTGGCGCGCTGGTGGGAGCAGTTCCAGGACCCGGTGCTCGCACAGCTCGTAGAGCAAGCCGACGCCTCCAGCCCCACCGTTGCGCAGGCGGTGGGCCGCGTGCGCGAAGCCCGCGCGGCGGTGTCCAGCAGCCAGGCCGCGCTGCTGCCGCAATCGAAAGGGAGCGGCTCGGCCACGCGGCAGGGCGGGTTTGGCGGCAGCCAGTTCGGCACTGGAGCGGGTTTTGGCGGATTGTCCTCCGGCGCTGCGCTGGGCCCTACGCTGGGGCTGGGCACCATCACGACGCTGGCGGCGCAAGCCGATGCGTCGTGGGAGATCGACCTGTTCGGTGGAAAGCGCCGCAGCCTGGAGGGCGCAGATGCCCGCCTGGCGGCCAGCGAGGCTGACTGGCACGACGCCCGCGTGTCGCTTGCGGCGGAGGTCGCCAGCACCTATCTGCAGCAGCGCCAATGCGAAGCGCTTGTCGGGATTGATGCGGCGACGCTTGCCTCGCGGCAAGAGACGCTGCAACTGACAGAGCGGAAATTCCGCGCGGGTTTTGCCGCGCCGGCCGACGACGCCCAGGCGCAGGCGAGCGTGGCCGACGCCGTCAACGTGCTGGAAGGCCAGCGCGCGCAGTGCGCACAGGGCATCGACAAGCTCGTCACGCTGACCGGACTCGATCATGACGCGCTGAACGGGCTGCTCGCCAAAGCAAACGCGCAGATCCCTGCGCCGCCTGACGCCGGTGTGCCAGATGTGCCGGCACGCGTATTGTCACAGCGACCGGACGTGGCATCGGCAGAGCGCGCTGTCGCCGGCGCGAGCGCGGACATTGGCGTGGCGGTGGCCAGCCGCCTGCCGTCGATTACGCTGGCGGGCTCCATCGGCATCAATGCGTTCCGCTTCAGCGGACAGTCTGCGACGACCAAGTCCTGGTCGTTCGGGCCCTCGGTGTCACTGCCGATCTTTGATGGCGGAGCGGGCGCGGCGCGCGTGGAAACCGCGCGTGCCCGCTACGATCAGGCACTGGCCAGCTATCGGGCCAAGGTGCGGCAGGCCGTGCAGGAAGTGGAAGACGCGCTCGTGCGCCTGGACGCCGCCGACCGCAGGCTGGATGCCGCGACCAAGGCGGACGCGCAGTATGCCAAGGTGCTGGACGCGGCCAGTGCGCGTTATCGCCTGGGTGCCGGCAGTCTGCTCCAGCTCGAGGATGTGCGGCGCACCGCGTTGCAGGCATCGCAATCGCTTGCCGCCGTCAGGCTTGAACGAGCACAGGCATGGGTTGCCCTCTACAAGGCTGCCGGCGGGGGATGGCGCGAAGACGCCGCCGGTGCGAACGGCCAACCAGATCCCTCCAACGCTCCCGCACGGGCTGCTCAGCGCCCTGCGCCCAACGGAAACGCTTCATGACAGGACAACGTATCTGGAAGGCCACGCTGGCCGTCGTGCTGGCTGGCATGCTGGGCGCATGCGGCAAGGCAGCGCCCGACGGCAAGAAGGATCCGCACGCCGCCAAGCCGGCGCTGGCCGTCAACGTGGTGCATCTCACGCAGCGGGTTTGGCCGCGCATCGCCACTGCCAGCGGCGCGGTCCAGCCCTGGCAGGAGGCCAGTGTCGGCGCAGAAGTGAACGGGCTGAAGCTGGCCGAGGTGCTGGTCAACGTCGGGGACATGGTCAAGCATGGGCAACTGCTTGCGCGCATGTCCGATGACACCGTGCGAGCCGACGTGGCCGCGCAGCGTGCGAGCCTGGCCGAAGCCGAGGCCTCGGCCGCGCAGGCGGCCGGCGAGGCGCGGCGCGCGCATGAGCTCGACAAGAGCGGCGCCATCAGCCAGCAGGACCTGATCCAGTACGACACCCAGGCCAAGACGGCTGCCGCCAAGCTTGCCGCGGCGCGTGCGCAGTTCGACAGCCAGGAACTGCGCCTGCGCTACACGCGCGTCGTGGCACCCGACGATGGGGTGATCAGTGCGCGTTCGGCCACCGTGGGCGCGGTGGTGGCGTCGGGCACGGAGCTGTTCAAGCTGATCCGCAAGAACCGGCTGGAGTGGCGCGCTGAAATGCACGGCGATGTGCTTGCGCGCATCCGGCCAGGCCAGGCTGTCCGGGTGCGCCGGATGGACGGCGGCGTTATCGACGGCCGCGTGCGGCAGGTCTCCCCAACCGTGGACGCCAACACGCGCAATGGCCTGGTCTATGTCGATCTGCCGCCGGAGGCAGGCGCGGCGGGCGTGAAGGCCGGCATGTATCTGTCCGGCGACGTGCTGCTGGGCGATGCGCCGGCCACGACACTGCCCGAGACTGCCGTGTTCTCGCGCGATGGCTACGACTACGCCATGGTGGTGGGCCCGCAGGGGCGCGTACGCCAGGCCAAGGTCGCGCTCGGCCGACGTCAGGATGGGCAGGTCGAGATCGTGCAGGGCATCGGCCCGAATGATGCGGTGGTCGCCAGCGGCGCTGCCTTCCTGACTGACGGCGACCTTGTCCGCGTGGTCAGGGCGGGTGTCACGGCGTCGGCGTCCGCTGCGGCTGGAGCCAGACCATGAACTTTTCCGCGTGGGCGATCCGCAAGCCGATTCCGCCGATCCTGCTGTTCATCCTGATGACGGTAGCGGGGCTGGTGTCGTTCAAGATGCTGTCGATCCAGAACTTTCCGGACATCGACTTTCCCGCTGTGTCGATCACGGCGAGCTTGCCGGGTGCCACGCCCACGCAGATGGAGACCGAGGTCACGCGCAAGATCGAGGACAGCGTTGCCAGTATCGGTGCGATCAAGCACATCACGTCCACCGTCAACGACGGCCGCTCGACCACGATGGTGGAGTTCGAGTTGGAAAAGGATGTGCAGGAGGCGGTGAACGATGTGCGCGACGCCGTCAGCCGCATTCGCGCGCAGTTGCCTTCGGATGTGCAGGAGCCGGTCATCTCGCGCGTGACCTTTGCAGGCATGCCAGTGCTGACGTATGCAGTGGATGCGCCCGACATGGACGCTGAGGATCTTTCCTGGTTTGTCGATAACACCATCAGCAAGCGCCTGCTCTCGGTGCATGGCGTGGCCAAGGTCACCCGCCAGGGCGGGGTAGACCGCGAGGTGCGCGTCCAACTCGATCCGGTGCGCCTGCAGGCGTTGAATGTCACGGCGGCCGACATCAGCGCACAGGTGCGCGGCGTGCAGCAGGAAGCGCCGGGCGGGCGCGGCAATATCGGCGGGCAGGAGCAGGCCGTGCGCACGCTGGGCACTGTGAAGAGCGCGCGCGAGCTGGCGCAGATGGACATTCCGCTCTCCGACGGCCGGCGCATCCGTCTCTCCGATGTGGCCGACGTGCGCGACACCGCCGCCGAGCCCCGCCAGATGGCCTTGCTCGACGGCAAGCCGGTGGTGAGCTTTCAGGTGTTCCGATCGCGCGGCGCGAGCGAGATCTCGGTTGCGAAGGGGGTTCGCGAAGCGCTGGCCCGGCTGCGGACAGAGCGCCCGAACGTGCACGTGACCGAGGTCTACAACATGGTCAAGCCAGTGTCGGATGCCTATGCCGCGTCAATGCACGCGCTGTACGAAGGCGCGATCCTGGCGGTGCTGGTGGTGTGGCTGTTCCTGCGCGACTGGCGGGCGACATTCGTGTCTGCGGTGGCGCTGCCGCTATCCATCATCCCGACCTTTGCGGCCATGAACATGCTGGGCTTCACGCTCAACGGCATCACGCTGCTGGCGCTCACGCTGGTGGTCGGGATCCTGGTCGACGATGCCATCGTCGAAGTGGAAAACATCGTGCGCCACCTGCGTAACGGCAAACCGCCCTACGAGGCGGCGCTGGAGGCCGCGCAGGAAATCGGCCTCGCCGTGGTGGCCACGTCGCTCACGCTGGTGGCGGTCTTCCTGCCGACGGCCTTCATGGGGGGCATCTCGGGCAAGTTCTTCAAGCAGTTTGGCTGGACGGCGTCGCTGGCGGTGCTGGCCTCGTTACTGGTCGCGCGCTTGCTGACGCCAATGATGGCAGCCTACCTGCTCAAGCCCCAGGACGAGCCGAACCGCGACGGCTGGATCATGGTGCGCTACCTCCGCGCGGCGCGCTGGTGCCTGATCCACCCGTGGAAGACGAGCGCCATGGCGGCCGTCTTCTTCGCGGTATCGGTGGCCATCATCGGGTTGATTCCTGCGACGTTCCTTCCGCCCGAAGACTGGGCGCAGCTGCAGATGACGGTGGAAAGCCCACCGGGCAGCACCATCGCGCAAACGCGTGACAACGTCGAGCGCGTGCGTAAGATCGTCATGCAGCACAAGGACGTGCGCCGTGTCTACGCCGCCATCGGTTCGGGCGTGATGGCCGGCGTACCGGGCTCCAGCGGCGGTGAGGTACGCACCGGCACGCTCACCATCTCGCTCACGGACCGCCACGAGCGGCGTATCCGGCAGCAAGAGGTGCAGCGCCAGTTGCGCGAGATGCTGGAGGGCGTGCCCGGTGTGCGCATTTCGTTCGGCGCTGTCGGTTCGGGCGAGCAATTGCAGGTGGTGCTCGCCGGCGATGATCCGGCAACGTTGCAGCAGGCTTCCCGCGACGTGATGCGTGACCTGCGTACGGTGCCGGGGCTGGGTGCGATCACCTCGTCGGCCAGTCTGCTTCGACCAGAGATCGTGATCCGCCCGGATTTTGCGCGGGCTGCCCAGCAAGGCGTGACGGCTGCCGCCATCGGGCAGGCGGTGCGCGTGGCCACCGCCGGCGACTACGACGTCAACCTGCCCAAGCTGAACCTGCCAGAGCGGCAGGTGTACATCCGCGTCGAGCTGGACCCGAAGGCGCGCCACCAGATCGATACGATCCGCCAGTTGCGGGTGCCCGGCCGCAATGGCGCAGTGCCGCTCGAAAACATCGCCGATATCACGCTCGGCAGCGGCCCAGCCCAGATCGATCGCTATGACCGCAGCCGCAACGTCACCATCAGCGTGGGGCTGGAGGGACGCGCGCTCGGCGACACCAACATGGCGGTGGAGGCCCTGCCGGCCATCAAGAACCTGCCGCCGGGTGTGCGCCGCATTGCCTCCGGGGATGTCGAGGGCATGCAGGAGCTGTTCAGCAGTTTCTTCCTCGCCATGCTCGCAGGTGTGCTGTGCGTGTACGCGGTGCTGGTGCTGCTGTTCCATGACTTCACGCAGCCGGTGACGATTCTGGCGGCCTTACCGCTCTCGGTGGGTGGGGCCTTTGGTCTGCTGGCGCTGTTCGGCTTCAGTCTGTCGCTGCCGGCGCTGATCGGCCTGCTCATGCTGATGGGCATCGTCACCAAGAACTCGATCCTGCTGGTTGAATACGCTATCGTGGCGCGGCGTGATCTGGGCATGTCGCGCACGGAGGCCATCATCGATGCGTGCCACAAGCGTGCGCGCCCGATCGTCATGACGACTGTGGCGATGACGGCCGGCATGGTGCCGATGGCACTCGGCCTGGAGGGCGACGCGGGCTTCCGTGCGCCGATGGCCGTGGCCGTGATCGGCGGGCTGCTGACGTCGACGTTGCTGAGCCTGCTGGTGGTGCCGGTGGTATTCGAGAAGGTGGACGACCTCAAGGAATGGACCCTGCGCAAGGTACGCGGCGCCCGCCGCCATGAGGTCAAGGTGCAACTTGAAGCAGAGCAGGGCGCGGGACAGGCGTAGCACAGGTGGCTTCCAAGCCGCGCCGTGGGCGGCCCGACACCACGGCCTGAACCACCCATGCGCGACGCCAACCGACGCAGGCCGGTTGGCGTTTTGTCTTGCGTGCGTCCGTGGTTCAGGCCATCTCGCCCTCGACGTGCGCCGCCTTGCTGCCTGCACGCTTTGCGTTGGCATGCTTCGCGCGAAGACGGTGCGTGGCTTCCACCATGCCTTGCAGCGCAGCCTCCACCTCCGGCCAGCCACGCGTCTTCAGCCCGCAATCCGGATTCACCCACAGGCGCTGCACCGGCACGACCTGTGCCGCCTTGTCGAGCAGGGCTTCCATTTCATCCACGCGCGGCACACGCGGCGAGTGAATGTCATATACGCCCGGACCGATCTCGTTCGGATACGCAAACTCGGCAAACGCATCGAGCAGTTCCATGTTCGAGCGCGAGGTCTCGATGGTGATCACGTCGGCGTCCATCGACGCGATGGCCGGCAGGATGTCGTTGAATTCCGAATAGCA
>JAGWNU010000269.1 GCA_028871175.1 Burkholderiaceae bacterium
CTACAAGCACGGCGGTATCCTGCCGTTCGTGCTGCGTCAGTTGCTGGCCGCGTAAGCTGCCGGCTGCGCTGCAGCAGACCGGAAGCCGGCTCTTCGGAGCCGGCTTTTTTATTGCTGCGAATCAAACGTGATGACGAGGGCCCAATCCGCAGACGCGCTTTGGTAGAGTGTGCCGAGTACCGCGCGGCGCAGTTCTCCGTGATCCGCGCGGCCGTCCGGTTCATCTCTGACGATTCATCCGCAGGAGCCTCGCACCCATGTCCAAAGTGGTCCTCGCCCTACTCGTCGTTGCGGCCGCCGTGTTCTATATCGTGTTCAAGGCGCCGCAAACCGATACGCGGGCACCGGCATCGACTGCGACGCCCGGAGCAACTGCCCTGGCACCACCGCCGGGCAACGCACCCGCTTCCGCAGCAACTGCCAGTGCCCCGGCCAGCATTCCGGCCGCATCGGAACCTGTTGCCACCTCGGCACCGCGCACGACGCGCGATACCGCAACCGAAGCATCGGCACCCCCAGTCAAACCCTAGGCTTTCGCCGATAAAGCGTCGGGCAACTGCGTCCAAGGGTAAAATAACGCCCCTTCTTTCCAATCGACCGGTACGGCACAGCATGGCAGGATTCCGCTCCAAGGCTCCCCAACGTCTTTCCCCCGATGCAGAACGGCTCGTCGCCGATGCCCTGGCGCTCGATGCGTCCGGCAGCCGCATCGAAGACGTCTACTGGGAACAAAGGCTGTCCGAACGCCTCTCCAGGCTGCTCAAGAATGGCAGCCAGACCGCGCTCGACGCCGCACTCGAGCACCTCTTCAAGCACAATGAAGAGGCCTCTGACGTGCTGGCAGAGCAGGCCGAGACGTTGGCCGAGTCGGCAGTGATCAGCTCGGGCGGCATCGAATACGACGCGTTGCTGATTGCTGCGCCCGTCCTCGCACACACGCGCTACATGATTCCGTCGGGCACCATCAAGCCCGAGCTTGCGCAGACGCTGCAGGTCCACCTGCAGGCCCATGTGATGGCGTCCAATGCCCGCGTGGCGCTGGCGCCTTATCTGTACAGCATCGATCAGCTTCCGCGCACGCATTCCGATACCTTCGCGCTGACACACAAGCTCGCCGCGTATGCGCTGTCGGGTCAGCCAGCCAAGGTCGACCTGCGCGACATGCCCGAGACCGCGCCCATCCTGGCCGACCCGCGCTACCTGCTGGCCATTGTCGTGGCCCAGCATGGCCAGCCGCTGTTCCGCTGGCAGGAAGACGCCAAGGAACACCATGCCGAGCGTTCAGCGTGTCTCGAACAATGGCGCGAGCAGGTCACGCCGACGATCTCCACGCTGATGCCCGGCTGCGAGTTCGATCTGCTGCTGCCGGACGCATTCTTCCTGTCCTGCCGCGAATCCGATAAGCGCATCCGTCCGCTCACGGTGCGCGCAGCCGTCAACTATCTGCAGGGCGCCCTGGACATGCCGGCCAACCGCTTTGCGGCCATCATCGGCGCATTCGGCGAAGAGCAGATCGAGGAATACCGCGTCGCTTTCACGGTGCGCGGAGAGAAAGACCTCATCTATGGCATCGTCTGGCCGGTCTACGGTCGCGATGGCGGCGCCACGGACGTTGCCGCCGAGGGCGAGCCCGGCAGCCCGCTGGAGCAGATCTGCGACGAACTGCGCGCTTGCGGCATCGAAGACATCTTCCGCCACGGCCAGCTGTTCGAGCCTGAGTACTGTGAAGACTGCGGCGCGCCGCTGTATGCGGATCGCTCGGCCGAGATCGTTCACGCAGAAATGCCGGAAGACGCACCCACACAGCAGCCCCTGTTCCACTGATGTGCCGTACCGCGACGCAAGCCACCTTCGGGTGGCTTTTTCATTGCTGCGGCGTCGATTCTATCGATAGCCGCTTTGTGCCCCACACGTCGAGACGGGCTGCGGCACAATGGCGCTTTCTCGCCACATGGCATCATCGCCCGAACCCGAGGAGCTCCCGATGGCCAGTCACCCCTTCAGCCCTTTTCTGCGCGCCCTGATCCGCAACCTTGCCGCGTGCATACTGGCAGGCACCGCGGCAGTGCCGCTAGCCGCACAGGCCGACGACTTGCGCATTGGCCTCTCCGCCGACGTCACATCGATGGACCCGCAATGGAACAACGCCGGTCCCAACAATGCGATGGCGCTGCATATCTTCGAGTCGCTGGTCTTTCTCGACAAGAACGGCCGATACATCCCAGGCCTGGCGACATCGTGGAAGGCCATCGATGCGCACACGTGGGAAATCAAACTGCGCCCGAACGTGAAATGGAGCGACGGCACGCCATTCACCGGCGAAGACGTGAAGGCCTCCATCGAGCGCCCCGCGCGCCTGACCAACAGCCCGGGCCCGTTCACGAGCTACACCAAGTCGATCACCGAGGTGCAGATCGTCGATCCGCTCACCGTGCGGCTGAAGGTGTCGATCCCGAACTACGCGAGCATCCCGAACGACCTGAACAGCCTGCCGATCATCCCGAAAAAGGTGGCAAACGCATCGCAGGCCGACTTTGATGCGGGCCGCGCCATGATCGGCACCGGCCCGTTCCTGTTCGACCATTTCACGCGCGGGCAGGAGATTGTCCTGAAGAAGAACCCCCATTACTGGGGCCGCGTGCCGCAGTGGGACAAGGTGACCTTCAAGATCATCACCGACAATGCGGCGCGCACGGCCGCCCTGCTCTCGGGCGACGTGGATGTGGTGGAAGCGGTCCCGGCCGCCGATGTGCCGCGCATCAAGCAGAACCCCAAGTTCCATCTCGAGCAGCAGGTGTCGTGGCGCACGATCTTCTGGCAGATGGACCAGAGCCGGGATGCCTCGCCGTTCATTACCGACAAGGCAGGCAAGCCGCTTGCCAAGAACCCGTTCAAGGACCGTCGCGTGCGCGAGGCCGTAGCGCTGGCAATCAACCGCGATGCCATCGTGAGCCGCGTGCTGGAGGGCCAGGGCGTGGTCGCATCGAGCATTGTGTCGCCCCAGATCTTCGGGCACCCGGGTGGGAAGCCGATCGGATATGACCCTGCCCGCGCAAAGAAGCTGCTTGCCGAGGCGGGCTATCCGGACGGCTTCGGTCTGACGCTGCATGCCACCAACAACCGATACCTGAATGATGCCCAGGTGGCGCAGACCACGGCGCAGTTGCTCACGCGCATCGGCATCCAGACCAAGGTGGAAACCCTGCCGGTGGCGGCGTATTTCTCGCGTGCGCGCCAGGGCGAGTTCTCGTTCATGATGCTCGGCTGGGGTTCCGTGGCCGCGGACGTGGCGCTGCGCAGCATCCTCGGCACGCCAAATGTGCAAACCGGCTACGGCACCTGGAACTGGGGCCGCTACAGCAATCCGGAACTGGACAAGCTCGTGCAGACGTCGCTGTCCACGGTATCGAGCGAACAAGCGCACGAGCAGGCCGCCAAGGCGGCGGCACGCTTTGCACAGCAGGATTACGCGATCATCCCGTCGCACCACCAGCTCGCCACATGGGCGATGCGCAAGGGCATCCGCTACGAGGCGCGTACCGACGAATGGTCGCTCGCGCACCTGTTCACCAAGCAGTGATGACCGGCCCGCAACGTCGTGGCGTGCGGTGACAGCAAGATCGCCGCACGCGCTGCATTGGGGAAAGCCGCAGGAACTTTCGCCTACGGCTTTCCTCTATCATGGCGTTTTCCCACGCCGATACCCTGTAACACTCGTGATGTTGCGACCCAAACTTCTTTGTCTCGGCGTCGTTGCGCTGCTGGCTGCCTGCTCCAATCTGCAGACCCAACCAACCGACACGTCGAACCAGACCACCGCCTCGACTGGCGCAGCGCCGGCCACCCAGGCCGTGCAGTCCACGCCGGCCACCCCGCCCGGACCGACCACCCCGCCCATCGTGTTCAGCGCGCCCGACGCGGACGGCACCACAACGGTCAACCTGCCGCCCAAGGACAGGATGAGCTTGTCCGAGTACCGCGCACAAACCCGCGACCGCCTGATCAAATCTGAAAACGCTCGCCCCGACGTGGCCGATTGCGCCGCACATGCGAGCTGGATCATTCCACGCTCGACGAGTTTCGATCAGTTCCGACTGCCGACCGGAGCATTGTCCGACGGGCAAGCCAAGGTCGAACCATGGGATACGCGTTTCTCACCGAGCAAGCAAGGCGCAATCAAGGTCTCGAGCGTGGTGAGCTTCATCGCCGCCGTGCACAAGCGCGGCACGCCAGGTGACCAATGGGAACCGGTAAAGGTGCGCTGCGGCTATGACGAAGGCATGATGCTCGCGTACGAGTTGCTGGACGCCAACGGGCAACCGTTCGCCAGCCCGTCCGCCGCACCATCGACAACCGCCCGTACACACTGCCGACGCGGTCATCGCTGCACGACGACTGCGGCGCACGGCAAAACCTCTGCCAGGGGCAAGGCCTCGGCCAAGTCCGCCAAAGCTTCCAGGAGCAATGGCACGGCAAAGGCCAAGTCGGCCACGACCGGCAAATCCAAATCCAACGCCAAGTCGACGACCAACAAGGCAACAAAGAAGAAATCGACGGCCAGCCAGTAAAAGCAAACGCGCCGTCAGGGTTTCTGGCGGCGCGTGTTGTCTTGGGGGCGCCGTACCCCCTCAGCCCAG
>JAGWNU010000270.1 GCA_028871175.1 Burkholderiaceae bacterium
GGTCTGGTCGAGCTTGATCTGCTTACCCTTCACTTCCGCGTCGAATTCCGACAGCGTACGCAGTGCCGTGACGGGGCCATCGACCGGCATCGTGCCATCCGGCGAGATCGCCTCGCGTACCTTGTCCCACGCGGCCAGGTAGAGGGCGCGGTCGCCCAGCAGATACGTTTCGGGAACCGTCTTGACGATGTCCGACGGTCCCGCCTTCTGCAGCCACTTGAGCGCACGCACCATGGCGTTCGTCAGCGCCTGCGTCGTATTCGGGTTCTTCTGGATGAAGGCGGTCGACGCGTACAGGCAGCCAGCGGGCATGTTCCCGCCAAAAACGGCCCTGGTATCGGCCAGCGTGCGGGTATCGGAGACGACGCGCACTTCATTCTTCTGCGTAAGCATCGAGATGACCGGGTCCAGGTTGGCCAGCGCGTCGATCTGACCGGAGCGCACCGCGGCAATCGCGCCGTTGCTCGGGCCCACACCGATGATCGACACCTCGTTCGGTTTGATGCCGGCACGTGCCAGCACGTAGTTGAGCATGATGTTGGTCGACGAGCCGGGCGCCGTCACGCCGATCTTCTTGCCCTTGAGGTCCGCAATCGACTTGTAGTTAGGCATCGTCTTGTTGCTGACGGCCAGCACGATCTGCGGAGCGCGGCCCTGCAGGACGAACTCCTGGTACATCTGGCCCTTCGCCTGCAGCACCAGCGTGTGCTCATAGGCGCCGCTCACCACGTCGGCGCTACCGCCCACCACGGCCTGCAACGCCTTGGCGCCGCCAGCGAAGTCGACGATCTCTACGTCCAGGCCTTCATCCTTGAAGTAACCGAGGCGCTCCGCGATCGTAAGCGGCAGGTAATAGAACAACGCCTTGCCGCCCACCGCGATCGTCACCTTGCTCTTCTCGGGCTTGCCTTGTGCGAGCACGGCGGGGCTCGACGCCAGCAGGCTTGCCGCGCACAGCGCTGCGCCCATCCATTTCGCCCAGCGGCTGATGCCTCGTGCTTCCATGCTCGTCTCCTGGTTGCGTTGTTCTAGGCGGTTCACTGCCTTGGCGGCGATATTACCGCAACGATTTGCCACACAACATGCGGGATCGTCCTAGCTGTTCAGCCCTTGGCCTCGGCGACGATGCCTTGCGAAACCAACGTGTCGATCTGCGCATCGCTCAAGCCATGACCGCGCAGCACGTTGCGCGTGTGCTGGCCCAACCGTGGGGCGCTCGTCTGCACGGCACCGGGTGTGCCGGACAGCTTCGGCACCACGCCGGGCATTTCCACATCGATGCCCGACTGCGCACGCACGGTTTCAATCACGCCGCGCGCACGGTAGTGCGGGTCTGCAGCGATGTCGGCAACGGTGTAGATCGGCCCGCTGGGCACTTGGGCCTCATGCAGCGCGGCCAGGACATCGCCGATGGGCAACGCACCCGTCCAGGCGTTGATCGCAGCGTCGATTTCATCCGCGCGCGCGGCCCGGCCATCGTTGCGGGACAGTCCGGGATCGTCTGCCAGGTCCTGCCTGCCCATCCTTAGCATCAGCCGACGGAAGATGTTGTCGCCATTGGCAGCGATCAGCACGTATTCGCCTCCGGCACAGCGATACGCGTTGGACGGCGCGATGCCGGGTAATGCCCCGCCGGCCGGCTGCCGTATCGCACCGAAGACCGAGTATTCGGGCAGCAGGCTTTCGGTGAGGTTGAAGACCGATTCGTACAGCGCCACGTCGATCACCTGACCCGTGCCGCCACGCGCATCACGTTCGTACAGCGCCAGCAAGACGCCGAGGGCGCCATGCAACCCCGCGATCGTGTCGCCGAGCGACAGCCCGGCGCGCGCTGGTGGCCGGCCCGGCTCGCCGGTGAGGTAACGGAGCCCGGCCATGGCCTCGGCAATGGCGGCGAAGCCGGGTTCGTCACGCTTGGGGCCGCTCTGGCCGTAGCCGGATACGCGCAGCATGATGAGCTTCGGGTTGATGGCTGAAAGCGCTTCGTACGACAGGCCCCATTTCTCCATCGTGCCGGGGCGAAAGTTCTCGATCAGCACGTCCGCTTCCGCGGCCAGCTTGCGCACGACATCCTGGCCTTCGGGCACGCGCAAGTCCACACACACCGATAGCTTGTTGCGCGACTGCGCCTCCCACCAGACCGATGTGCCCTCATGCAGCATGCGCCATTTGCGTAGCGGATCGCCCTGCCCCGGCGGCTCGATCTTGATGACCTGTGCGCCAAAGTCGGCGAGCGTCTTGGCGGCAAACGGCCCGGCGATCAATTGCCCGAGCTCGAGCACGCGGATGTCCTGCAAAACCTGTGTTGGCATGGTCGTACGAAAAAGGAATTCAGAGAGCGGCAGGATTGCCGAGCAGATGCGTCATCAGCAGGCGCGCCGAACTGGTCAGCGCATCGGGGTCGCGCACGCCCACCAGCAGCCGGCGATGCGCCCATTCGTTCTGCAATGGCACCAGCGCCAGGCCGGCACCGGGCAAGCCCGACACGTGCCCCTGCGCAGCAATGCGCGGTAGCACACCGACACCCAGACCCGAGGCGACCATCCTGCAGACGGCTTCAAAGCTGCGCACCTGGATGCGCAGGCGCAGCGGTTTGCCCAGCCGCAGGCTTTCCTCCAGCAGCTGCGCTGCCAGCGACGTGCCGGGTGGCAGGCTCACGAAATCGAAATCCACGGCTTCGGCAAAGTGCACGTGCTTGCGTCCGGCGAGCGGGTGGCCGCGCGGTGTGACGAGGGCGAGGTCGTCCTCGCGGTAGTCAAACGATTTGAGCCCCTCGCAGGGTGTGCCAGCGGCAAAAATGCCAAGATCCGCGCGGTTCTCGCGCAGCGCGGCCACGATATCGCCGCTGTCCTGCTCTTCCAGTGCGATCCGGATGGCCGGGTTGGCGAGCATGAATGCTGCTAGGTCATCGGCCAGGAACTGCGTGATCGACGACGTATTGGCCCACACGCGCACTAGCCCCCGGGTGCCCGCTGCAAAGTCGGACAGCGCTCCAGCCATGCGCTCGACATCTTGCAGGATGCCCACGGCATGGCGGAAGCAGGCCTGACCCGCCTCCGTCAGTTCCACGCCGGCGGCATGGCGGTACAGCAGCGGCGCACCGACGGCAGTCTCGAGATCCGAAATGCGCTTGCTGGCCGCCGCAACCGCCAGATGCGACTGGCGCGCACCGGCCGAAATACTGCCCAACCGGGCCACCGCCACAAACAGGCCGAGAGTGACGAGATCGAAACGGGCGAGGTTCATCGCGGAGGCAAAAGGTGGAAAAGATGCAACATTGGAGGCGTTCGGCGTACGTTTCATTCAGGCGTCACCGGTACGCGGCTAACATGGCGGGTTTTGGCCGTTTCCCATTTCGCAGACGCACTGGGATTCTAACGGCGTTCACCCCGCTTGCTCCCATGTTGCTGCCGTTCCGCTCCCACCTCCTCCGCCTGACCGCCCTTTCCGCCCTCGCGCTGTGCGCCGGCCGCGCCTTGGCTGACGAGCAATCGACAGGCTGGGCGATCAACGACCCGGACCGTTTTGCCGTGCACGGTCAGGCGACCTATGTATGGCAGCACGACCTGTCGTTCCACTCGCCGTACAGCGGCCCGAACAGCCTGTCGGGCCGATCCACCAGCAGCTACTCGGTCACGACCACGCTCGATCTCGGCATGCGCCTGTGGCAAGGCGCCGAGGTGCATATCAACCCGGAAATCGCCTTTGGCCAGCCTTTCTCCGGATTGCACGGCCTGGCAGGCTTCACCAATGGTGAACTCGCCAAGACCGCTGGACCCAACCCGACGGTCTACCGCGCCCGCGCATTCGTTCGCCAAACCGTCGGCCTGGGTGGCGGCAGCGAGGATCAGGAGGCCGCGATGAACCAGTTTGCCGGCCCGATCGACAAACGCCGTCTTGTCTTCACGGCGGGCAATATTTCGGTCCTCGACGTCTTCGACGTCGTGAAGTATGCGCACGACCAGCGCACGCAATTCCTGAACTGGTCATTCCTGACGCACGGCGCATTCGACTATGCGGCCGACGCGCGCGGCTACACCTGGGGGGCCGCCCTGGAGTACTACGACGGCGACTGGGCCTATCGCGCGGGCCGCTTCATCCAACCACAGGATTCGAACGGCCTGCCGCTCGACACCCGCATCGCCCGCCACTACGGCGATGTGCTCGAAGTCGAGCGCAGCCACACGCTCGCCGGACAGCCTGGCAAGCTGCGCGTCATGCTTTTCCGCAACAAGGCCGTGATGGGGCGCTACGACGATGCCCTGTCGCTCGGCCAGTCGACAGGGACCGCGCCCGACATCAGCCTGGTGCGGCGCGATACCACCAAGGTCGGCGTTGGCATCGGCGGCGAACAGCAGATCAGCGATGACGTCGGCGTGTTTGCGCGCGCCTCATGGGCAGACGGAAAGACAGAAACCTACGCTTTCACGGAAATCGACCGATCGGTATCGTTCGGCACGCTCGTCAACGGAAGCAAGTGGGGGCGCTCGGACGACACGGTGGGGCTGGCAGCCGCCATCAACATGCTGTCGCCGGACCACCGCCGCTACCTGCAGCAAGGCGGCATGGGCGTGTTCTTGGGGGATGGTCAGTTGAACTACGCGCCCGAGCAGATCGTCGA
>JAGWNU010000271.1 GCA_028871175.1 Burkholderiaceae bacterium
TACGCCGATCCCCTACCTGTCGTACACGCAGAACGCCTACCTCGGGCGGATGACCGAAGTCATCGTCGCGCACGCGCCGCAGCGGCTCTATCTCGACCGCATCTACGAAACCGACATGGCCGAGGCGCTCAAGGCGATGGCGCTCGCCGGACACGGCATCGCGTTCTTGCCGCACAGCGCCGTCGAGGACGCCGTCGCGGCCGGCGACCTGATCCGGCTCGACCGTGCCGCTTCGCACGGGTTGCCCGCCAATCGCTTCACGTTGACGATGGAAATACGCCTGTACCGCGACAAACTCGCCGGGAAGGGCGACGATCCGCGCCAGCAGCTCGTGAATCGCCTATGGGAGGTCGTGGCCCGCGAACTCGGCGTCAAGCAAGCGTAGCGGCGCGAATGCGCGTGAGCCTGCACTCGCCGGCGTGGCACAGGTCATCATGTGATGTTATGCAAGATTTGCATAACGGGATGACCAAACGGCATTGGATTTCAAAAATGCCTTTTTCGACAATGGCGCACATTCTGTGACCGTTGGAGTGTCCATGTCCTCGCAATTGCAGTCCACCACGCCTGCACAATCGATCCCCTCGTATCTTCATGCCGACGATCTCGGCCCGTGGGGAAACTATCTGCGTCAAGTCGATCGCGTCGCGCCGTACCTCGGTTCGTCGTCGCGTTGGCTCGAAACACTCAAGCGTCCGAAGCGCATTCTCATCGTCGACGTGCCTATCGAACTCGATAACGGCACCGTTGCGCACTTTGAAGGCTACCGCGTTCAACACAACGTCTCGCGCGGCCCCGGTAAGGGCGGCGTGCGTTACCACCAAGACGTGACGTTGTCCGAAGTCATGGCGCTCTCCGCCTGGATGTCGGTGAAGAACGCGGCCGTGAACGTGCCGTACGGCGGTGCGAAGGGCGGTATCCGCGTCGACCCGCGCAAGCTGTCTTCCGGTGAACTCGAACGCCTGACCCGCCGCTACACCAGCGAGATCGGCATCATCATCGGCCCGAACAAGGACATTCCGGCGCCGGACGTGAACACCAACGCGCAGATCATGGCGTGGATGATGGACACGTATTCCATGAACGAAGGCTCCACCGCCACCGGCGTGGTGACCGGCAAGCCGATCGCACTGGGCGGCAGCCTGGGCCGTCGCGAAGCCACTGGCCGCGGCGTGTTCGTGGTGGGCAGCGAAGCCGCACGCAACCTCGGCATCGACGTCAAGGGCTCGCGCGTGGTCGTTCAGGGCTTCGGCAACGTCGGCAGCGTGGCCGCCAAGCTGTTCCATGACGCCGGCGCCAAGGTCATTGCCGTGCAAGACCACAAGGGCATCGTGTTCAACGGCAACGGCCTCGATGTCGACGCGCTCATCAAGCACGTTGACCACAACGGCAGCGTGGCCGGCTTTGCCGCAGAGACCGTCTCGCAAGACGACTTCTGGGCATTGGACTGCGAATTCCTGATCCCGGCCGCGCTGGAAGGCCAGATCACGGCCAGGAACGCGCCCCATATCAAGGCAAAGATTGTCGTGGAAGGTGCAAACGGCCCGACCACGCCTGAGGCGGACGACATCCTGCGCGAACGAGGCATCCTGGTCTGCCCGGACGTGATCGCCAATGCCGGCGGCGTGACGGTCAGCTATTTCGAATGGGTGCAGGATTTCTCGAGCTTCTTCTGGACCGAAGACGAGATCAACCAGCGCCTGGTACGGATCATGCAAGATGCCTTCCGTGGCGTCTGGCAAGTGGCGCAGGACAACAAGGTTACTCTGCGTACGGCGGCGTTCATCATCGCCTGTACGCGGATTCTGCAGGCCCGCCAAGAGCGCGGTCTGTACCCCTGATCGGCGACGCGTCGGTCAATACCGGCGCGATGCCCCACCAGGGCGCCGCTCCGGTCTTTCGCGTCGCCGCTGATCAGGCGGCCATGCGCGACGGTTGAAGAAAGCCGGTGCTCATGGGACGAACCAAAACGTTCCGGAGCACCGCACCATGAGAAGGACGAAGACATCATCGTCCTTCCCATCCTCAAGTCGGGTTCGTTAAGCGACAGAGAGCGCACATCGGGCGGGCTTTATTTCCCTTGTCTACGCTTCGCATTGGCGGTTTTCGCTCAAGCGTTCGTGCGCGGGCGCCGATCGTGCAGAGCGTTTTCCATCGTCGGTGCTGCGCGGCTTTTCCGGTTTTCCGGAAAAGCGCAATGTAAGGTGTCCGATTGCCCGGAATTCCGCGCTGCAGTTGGGTTTGTGCGATCGGAAAAACCCGTTGGATTCAACGATTTAGTGGCAACACCGATACTGTCGCCAAACGTTTTTTGGTACAGTCCCGTCTTTCTCTTTCATGGTCAAAAGGAGACTTTCATGAACCTCGCCAAGCTGGCAACCGTGCTTGCAGCCGTTGGTGTCGCCGTTGGTACATTCGGCAGCATTGCTCACGCAGAAGAGCTGACTGGTACGCTCAAGAAGATCAAGGACACCGGCACCATCACGCTGGGCGTGCGCGATTCGTCGATTCCGTTCAGCTACAACGTCGGCGGTGTTCGCACGATCGGCTATTCGTACGACGTGGCCACCAAGATTGCCGAGGACGTGAAGAAGCAGCTCGGCCTGAAGGATCTGAAGATCAACGAGATCCCGGTCACGTCGCAGAACCGCATCACGCTGCTGCAGAACGGCACCATCGATCTGGAGTGCGGCTCAACCACGAACAACCTCGAGCGTCAGAAGCAGGCATCGTTCACGAACACCATCTTCATCATCGGCACGCGCATCATGGTGAAGAAGGATTCGGGCATCACCGACTGGGCACAGCTCAAGGGCAAGAACGTCGTGACCACTGCCGGCACGACGTCGGAACGCCTGCTGCGCAAGATGAACGATGAAAAGCAGATGGGCATGAACATCATCAGCACGAAGGACCACGGCCAGTCGTTCCTGACGCTGGAATCGGGCCGCGCCGTTGCGTTCATGATGGACGACGCCCTGCTGTACGGTGAGCGCGCCAAGGCCAAGAACCCGGCTGACTGGGTGGTCGTGGCCAAGCCGCAATCGCGCGAAGCCTATGGCTGCATGGTTCGCAAGGACGACAAGCCGTTCAAGGCGCTGGCCGACAAGACCATCGCAGGCATGATGAAGGACGGCACGATCGCCGCCGAATACAAGAAATGGTTCGAGCAGCCGGTTCCGCCCAAGGGCGTGAACATGGAGTTCCCGCTGTCGGATGACATGAAGGCGCTGATCAAGAACCCGAACGACAAGGCTCTTGACTGATCGGCTCCCTCAACGGGCCTGAAACAAGCGTCATCGGAACGGAAGGCAAAGACCGGTCAACAGGTCCATCCCTTCCGTTTCTTTTTAGGAGTCTGTTCCCGTCCACAGCGAGCGGCCCAAGGTCGGTCTCGAATCTGCCGAGTGCGGCAGATATCGCAAGGTCAAGATCAGGACGCGCAGGAAGGGGGCAGGCGCAGAGGGAACCATCATGAATTACCACTGGAACTGGGGCGTCTTCTTCACGGAAGCCGCCCAGAATCAGACCTATCTCGACTGGCTTCTGGCGGGGTTGAAGACCACGCTGCTGCTCGGTCTCTCTTCCTGGATCATCGCCCTCGTCCTCGGCTCCGTGCTGGGCGTGCTGCGTACCGTGCCCAACAAGTGGCTGTCCGGCCTGGCCACGGCGTACGTGGAACTGTTCCGCAACATCCCGCTGATTGTGCAGCTGTTCATCTGGTACTTCGTCATGCCCGAGCTGGTGCCTGGCGGTGACTACATCAAGCAGATGAACCCGAACACGGCGATGTTCCTGAGTGCGATGCTGTGCCTCGGAACCTTCACGGCTGCACGGGTGTGCGAACAGGTGCGCTCGGGCATCAATTCCCTGCCGCGCGGCCAGCGCAATGCGGGTCTGGCAATGGGCTTCACGCTGGCGCAGACGTACCGCTTCGTACTGCTGCCGATGTCGTTCCGCATCATCGTCCCGCCGCTGACGTCGGAGTTCCTGAACATCTTCAAGAACTCTGCCGTCGCGTCGACGATCGGCTTGCTCGAGCTTGCCGCACAAGGCCGCCAACTGGTGGACTACACCGCGCAGCCCTACGAATCGTTCATCGCCGTGACGCTGATGTACATGGTGATCAACCTGACCGTCATGGTGCTGATGCGCTGGGTAGAAGCACGAACCCGGCTGCCTGGCTTCATTGGCGGCAAGTAATCGGCGCGAGGACTCTTCATGGCTTATCAATTCGATTTCTCGTCCATCAACGCCGACAACATGCGTGTGCTCGGCGATGGCATGGTGCTGTCGCTCGAGATCACCGCCACGGCCATCCTGGTCGGTATTGTCTGGGGCACGCTGCTGGCGATGATGCGCCTGTCTGGCATCAAGCCGCTGCAGTGGTTCGGGCAAGCCTACGTGAACCTTTTCCGTTCCATTCCGCTGGTGATGGTGCTGCTGTGGTTCTTCCTCATCGTGCCGCAGGTGCTGCAGAAGATCTTCGATCTGTCTCCGGCCACCGACATGCGCATGACCTCCGCACTGGTCGCGTTCGCGCTGTTCGAGGCGGCGTACTACTCGGAGATCATCCGCGCCGGTATCCAGAGCGTTTCGCGCGGG
>JAGWNU010000034.1 GCA_028871175.1 Burkholderiaceae bacterium
TTCTTCATCGCCGAGAGCTCGTCGCGATTGCGAGCCGATTCCTGCGACATCCAACGCGTGGCCGACAGTGCATCCTGGATGGCTGGCGCGATTTCGGAGAGTGTCTTGGCAGATTCGATCCGCCTGGCGCAGGCTTCCATCTGGCGGTGGTGTTCGCCAGAAATTTCAGCGGCAGCAGACAGGCGCTCCATGAAGGCGGCCAGGAGTCGCTTCATTTCCTCCTGGGCCTCCATCGACTTCGTCTTCAGGGAGCCTTGCTTGTGGATCACCTCTTTGAGCCGCCGGCGCAGGTCTTCAAGCCGCCGCAGGCTCACGGCACCGTCACTCACCTTCATCAGGGCGTCGATCTGGCCGCGTAGCCAGCGGTCGTCGAGTGACAGTTCGGCGATGTTTTCGAAGACCAGCTGAAGCAGCCCGAGCAGCGATTTACGGATCTCGTGCTGGTCTTCTGCGGCGAGAGCCAGCCAATGGTTGAACGTCGACAGCCTGGCGGTGAGACTCGCGAGGCTTTCCGTTTCCGAGCGGCAGGCCGCGATCAGTGCGCGGGCAGCAGGCCCGATGGTGGCGTCATCTTCGCCCAGCGCGGGCAAGGTGCATTCGATGGTGCGCGCGAGTTGTTCGCGCAGTTCGCGCAAGAGCGCCACCCGCACGGAACCTTCATGGGTGTCGCCTTCGGCAGCGCCGCATGCGCAGGCATGCTTGACGTGGTCCTGCGCCTGGCGCAGTGCGCCGAACAGCTTGTCCCACTTGCCCTCGTGGATCCATTGGCTGAGCCGTCGTGCTTCTTGCCGCTCCAGAACGAGCGTTCCAGAGAAGCTGGCGTTGAAAGCATCCTGGGCGCTTTCATTGGGTTTGCTCCCGGCGATCTCGTGGTAGATCGCCGCGAAGTTGTCGGGTGTTGGCGCGAGTTTGCGCGAGGCGAGTAGCCGCAGAGCATGTCGCGCGGTTTCGGAGGGATTGGTCTCAGGCATACCTGACGTAGGGTGGCGGGCAGGAGTGGAGCGCGATTCTGCGCCCTTCTGGCTGCGCCGCAAAGTCGTTCAAGGGTAGGTGTTGACGAAGCGCAGCGTCGATACGGCCCGCCTTGTTTCGTGACGAGGCAAGCATTGGCCTGCATTGCGGCATCGGGCTTGTAACCAGCCGCGCGCCCATGCCAATAGCGGGCATTGTGTAAGCCGGTCGGCCTGCTTCACTGAATGGGGTCACGGGCCGCGCGCCCGGAGCCGTCTGCATGCCTAGCGGCGATGCGCCATCACGTGCATGGCCGCGTCGACAAAGCGGGCGGCAGCGCGTTCGCCGGCAACCGGTTCGGCCGCCTCGGCGCAGGCGGCAATCACGTCGCTCAGCGATTGGGCATCTTCCCGGCACGCTCGGAGTAACGGCATGGCTGCCCCAGCGGCAGCGCCGAAGTGTTGCTGCGCCAACCGCATCAGCTCGACCTTGGTCACATTGGGCAGAACGTCGGCCAGTTCGGATGCAACGGGAGCCTGCGTGATCGGTGAAGGGTCCGGCGGCGCCAGCAGCGCCTCGTTGGAGGCTGGCACGTCGGCAGGCGCTGCGACGGTCTGCAGCCCGAGCGTCATGCCGGCCAAGGGCGGCAATTCGTCGTAGATGGCCGACATGGCGCGCTGATCGGTGTCATCGCCGAACAACGGTCGGTTGAAGTGCGAGATGGGGTCGAACGAGTCGGTGGGCGATGGCGCTGGCGCGTCCGCAGGCACGTCTCGTGGCAGCACGTCCACCATGCCGGTCCGTTGCAGCCCGGCCAGCAAGTCGTCCAGGTCGGGCCAGTCGCGGAGCAATTGATGCAATTGCCCGACCGTGCGGGCGCCGTCGATGAGGATGAGCAAATGGCGCTGGCGCACCTGCATGTCATGGCGGCGCGCGGCCAACGCTTCGCGGCCGTCCTCCGTCTTGATCAGGACGCTCGTCGTTGCAAGCATGGTGACTCCCCGTATGAAGCAGCAAGCCCGGCATCTTGTGTGCCGGTGCACGCTGTACGTTAGTCAGCCTGTCTGTGCCATGCCATCGTACGATTGGTGGAGACCGTGGAGCCGCAGTCGATCGATCGGTTTAGCTCCGCCAGGATTCCAGTGCTGGCGCGGGTTCGCGCGATGCGCTCGTCTGCGGGGCGAGCGTACGCGCGTAGTTCACATACCACGCCAGCACGTCCGGATTGGCCATCGCGTCCGGGTTGGCGATGCGCTCGACCGGTGCGCCAAGCAGCAGCTTCTTGATCGGCACCTCCATTTTCTTGCCCGAGAGCGTGCGCGGCACACCGGGCGCCTGCACAACCACGTTGGGCACATGCCGGGCCGATAGCCCTGCCTTGATGCGCGCGTTGATCGTGCTGCGCAGCGTGTCGTCGAGCGTGGCGCCTTCGCGCAGCACGACGAACAGCGGCATGAACGATTCCCGGCCGAGAAATTCCAGATCGACGACGAGGCTGTCGAGCACTTCGGGCAGGTCTTCCACCACGCGGTACAGCTCCGCCGTGCCCATGCGGATGCCATGGCGGTTGATCGTGGCGTCCGACCGGCCGTAGATGATGGCGCCGCCGCGCGGGGTGATCTTGATCCAGTCGCCGTGGCGCCACTGGCCCGGGTACATGTCGAAGTAGCTGTCGCGGTAGCGGCTGCCATCGGTGTCGCCCCAGAAGAAGAGCGGCATCGATGGGATGGGTGCCGTGCAGACCAGTTCGCCCACTGCGTCGATGAGCGGCTGGCCGGCCTCGTCGAGCGCTTCCACGCGCGAACCCAGGTTGCGGCATTGCATCTCGCCCGCATAGACGGGCAGCGTGGCGACGCCGCCCACGAAGCAGCCTGCGAAGTCCGTGCCGCCGGAAATCGGATTGAGCCAGACGTCGGCCTTCACGTGGCGGTAGATCCAGTCATACGCCTCGGCTGAGAGCGGCGAACCGGTCGAGCCGACCGCGCGCAGTTTCGACAGGTCGAAATCGCGACCGGGCTCGATGCCGGCCTTCAGGCAATTGGCGAAGAACGCCGCCCCGGCGCCAAAGAACGTCACGCCCGCATCCTGCGCAAAGCGCCACAGCGTATTGAGATCGGGCGTGCCGGGATTGCCGTCGTAGATGGCGAGCGTGACGCCGCCAAGCAGGCCGCTCGCCTGCGAATTCCACATGACCCAGCCGGTGCTGCTGTACCAGTGGTAAACGTCGTCGGGACCCAGGTCGAGATGCAGCGCGCCCATCATCGTCTGCACCAGCAGCAGGCCGCCGTGGCCGTGCACGATGGGCTTGGGCATGCCCGTGGTGCCGGACGAATAGAGAATCCACAGCGGGTGGTCGGCCGCGACCGGTGTGACGACGAGCGGCACATCGTTGGCCGTGAGGTCGCGCCAGTCACGGGCCTGCGGGAAGCGTGCGCGGTTGATCTCGCCCAGCAACTGCGGCACGAGGACGAGGTGTTCGACCGAGGGCAGCGCGGCAACCATCTCCGCGACCACGTCGGTGCGGTCGAATGCGCGACCGCCGTAGTGATAGCCGTCCACCGCGATCAGCACCTTGGGCTCGATCTGTCGGAAGCGGTCCGCGACGGCCACCTGGCCCATATCAGGCGCGCAGACTGACCAGACGGCCCCCACGCTGGCCGTGGCGAGAAACGCGACGATGGCATCCGGCGTATTCGAGAGATACGCGGCAACACGGTCGCCCGGCTCCACGCCCATCTTGCGCAGTGCATCGGCCAGCGAGGCGACCCGGCGGCGCAGTTCGCGCCACGATAGGTCGGCCAGCGGCTTGGTCTCGCTGGCGTAGCGGATGGCGGTGCGGTTGGGGTTGCCGCCTTCCTCCACATGGCGCATGACCTGATCGACGTAATTGAGCTTTGCGCCAACCAGCCATTGCGCGCCGGGCATGGTGCGGTCGCCCAGCATCCGCGTGAAGGGCGTCGAGGCGCGCAGGTCGAGATAATCCCAGACGGACGTCCAGAACGCGTCCAGCTCGGTGGTGGACCATTCCCACAGTTGCGCGTAGCCCTCGGGCGTGGTGGCCGAGAAGCGCAGGCCGCGTTCGCGCGCGAGCCAGTCGAGGTAGTGGGTCAGGCGCGAGCGCGCGATGAAATCCGCCGATGGCGTCCACAACAGGGCGCCTTCCTGGATGGTGCTCATGTGTCTCCTCCGCCGGTCAGGCAAGGGGGAAGGCCGCCCGCTCTATCGATGTGGCAGGTCGGCCGGTAGGGGATGACGGTTCAGATGCCGCCCATGCACAGATACTTGAGTTCGAGGTACTCGTCGATGCCGTAGACCGAACCTTCGCGGCCCAGCCCCGATTGCTTGATGCCGCCAAACGGTGCCACCTCGTTCGAGATCAGCCCCGTGTTGATGCCGACCATGCCGTATTCGAGCTGCTCGGCCACGCGCCAGATGCGGCCGATGTCGCGGCTGAAGAAGTACGAGGCCAGGCCAAATTCTGTGTCGTTGGCCAGGCGTACGACTTCCGCCTCGTCCTGGAACTTGAAGATGGCGGAGACGGGGCCGAAGGTTTCTTCGCGCGCGATCAGCATGTCGGGCGTGGCATCGGCCAGCACCGTGGGCTCGACGAAACGCTGCGAGCCGAAGCCCTGCATCAGCTTGCCGCCGGCGGTCAGGCGCGCGCCTTTCTGCGTCGCGTCTTCAATGTGGCGCTGCACTTTCTCCACGGCCTGGTCGTCGATCAGCGGGCCTTGCACCACGCCAGATTCGAAACCGTTGCCAACCTTGATGCCGCGCACCTTGGCCGAGAGCTTCTCGACAAACGCGTCGTACACCGAGGCATGCACGTAGAAGCGGTTCGTACACACGCAGGTCTGGCCCGCGTTGCGATATTTCGACTGCACTGCGCCTTCCACGGCGGCATCGATGTCGGCGTCGTCGAACACGATGAACGGCGCATGGCCGCCCAGCTCAAGCGCCACCTTCTTCACCGTCGGCGAGCACTGCTGCATCAGGATGCGGCCCACCGGCGTCGAGCCCGTGAACGACAGATGCCGCACGATCGGCGATTCGCACAAGGCCTTGCCGATGGCAATCGAGCGATCCGCATCACCCGTCACGACGTTGACGACGCCCTTCGGAATGCCCGCACGGTGCGCCAGTTCGGCCATCGCCAGCGCGGAAAGCGGCGTTTGTTCGGCCGGCTTGATGACGATGGTGCAACCTGCCGCCATGGCTGGCGCCACCTTGCGGGTGATCATCGCCAGCGGGAAGTTCCACGGCGTGATGGACGCGCACACGCCCACCGGCTGCTTGAGCACGACCATGCGCTTGTCGCGCCAGGTGCTGGCCATCACGTCGCCGGAGACGCGCTTGGCCTCTTCGGCAAACCATTCGATGAACGACGCGCCATAGACGATCTCGCCCCTGGCTTCGGCCAGCGGCTTGCCTTGTTCGGCGGTCATCAGCGCGGCGAGGTCGTCGGCATTGGCGATCAGCAGGTCGAACCAGCGGCGCATCAGGCCGGCGCGCTCCTTGCCTGTCAGCTCGCGCCACGCCGGCCACGCCGCATTGGCCGCGTCGATGGCGCGCAGCGTTTCTGCGTGGCCGAGGTTCGCCACATCGGCCAGGTGGGTATTCGTGGCGGGGTCGTAGACGGGGAAGGTCGTGCCGTCTGCTGCGTCGGTCCATGCGCCGTCCACGTAGGACTGCGTTTTGACGAGCGTGCGGTCTTTGATGCGCTCCAGTGTGTTGGAGGCGGTGCGGGAAGAATCGAGTGCTTCGGCCATGGCGGTCTCCGAAAAGGAAGCAGGCAGACCGGAAGGCCTGCCTTTTAGATGCAGCAGTCGCTTAACTTGCTAAGAATAACCGAACGATCGTTCGCTCGCAGACTGGGCCGCCAGGCCTTGTGGTTATTGGAAGAGCGTGTCCCACATGGTGTCGACCTTGGCTTTGACCGCCGCGTCCATGACGATGGGCTGGCCCCACTCACGGGTGGTTTCGCCCGGCCATTTGTTGGTGGCGTCGATCCCCATCTTGGAGCCGAGGCCGGACACGGGGGACGCGAAGTCGAGGTAGTCGATCGGCGTGTTCTCGACCATGACCGTGTCGCGCGCCGGGTCCACGCGGGTCGTGATCGCCCAGATCACTTCCTTCCAGTCGCGCAGATTCACATCGTCGTCCACCACCACGATGAACTTCGTATACATGAACTGCCGCAGGAAGCTCCACACGCCGAACATCACGCGTTTGGCGTGGCCGGCGTATTGCTTCTTCATGCTGACCAGCGCCATGCGGTAGCTGCAGCCCTCGGGCGGTAGATAGAAATCGGCGATCTCCGGAAACTGCTTCTGGAGCAGCGGCACGAACACTTCATTGAGCGCCACGCCGAGCACGGCGGGTTCATCGGGCGGCTTGCCCGTATACGTAGAGTGATAGATCGGGTCGCGGCGCATCGTGATGCGTTCGACCGTGAACACGGGGAACCAGTCCTGCTCGTTGTAATAGCCGGTGTGATCGCCGAAGGGGCCTTCGAGCGCGTGCTGATAGCCGCTCGGGTGCGTCGGGTCCGGCTGGATGTGGCCTTCGAGGACGATCTCCGCGCTCGCCGGCACCTGCAGTTGCGCCTGAGCGAGCGATGGCGTCAGGCACGCCGCCAGTTCGGTCCGGCTGCCGCGCAGCAGGCCGGCAAATTGATATTCCGAGAGGGTGTCCGGCACGGGCGTCACGGCGCCGAGAACCGTTGCCGGGTCGGCCCCCAATGCCACAGCGATCGGGAAGGGCTTGCCCGGATGGGCGATGGCGTGCTCGCGAAAGTCCAGTGCGCCGCCCCGATGGGCCAGCCAACGCATGATGAGTTGATTGCGGCTGATCACCTGCTGCCGGTAGATGCCCAGGTTCTGCCGCTTCTTGTGCGGCCCGCGAGTGATGACGAGGCCCCACGTCACCAGCGGCGCCGCATCACCCGGCCAGCACGTCTGCACAGGAATGCGCGCGAGGTCGACATCGTCGCCTTCCCACACGACTTCCTGGCACGCGGGCGATGACACCTTGCGCGGCGCCATATCCCACACGGCCTTGGCCATCGTCCAGAGCTTGCCGGCTTCGCGCAGACCACGCGGGGGCTCGGGCTCCTTCAGCGCGGAGAGCAGGCGGCCCACGTCGCGCAATTCGTCCAGCGAATCGGCACCCATGCCGAGTGCCACGCGGCGCGGTGTACCGAACAGGTTGGCGAGCACGGGCATGTCGTACCGGTGTGCGCCATCGGCCGGGTGCTCGAACACCACTGCCGGGCCCTCGGCTCGCAGCAGGCGGTCGCAGACTTCGGTCATTTCCAGGCGCGGCGACACCGCTTGGTGCACGCGGCGAAGCTCGCCCAGGCGTTCCAACTGGGCGAGAAAGTCACGTAAGTCCCTGTATTGCATGGAGATTTTGTAACCAAAGGTAAGGGTGGGGCGCCAGCCGCGCGCCTCCCGGGTCAGCCAAATAACTGGCCAGCAGGTATTTTTTTGGCGTAGGCCAGGTCGCCGCGATTGTACGGGCAAAACTTCGCGGCACCCTGATGACAGAACGAACCGCGGGTCAGCCAGCCCCCACAACACGCTTTTGTAATAACTTTTAGATATGAAAAACTATTTCTTTATGATTGACTTGGCATAACGCGCTTCCTACAATCCAATCCGATCTGGCAATTGTTGCAACGCAACAAGTTTTCGGCTAATGCCATCGCTCATATCTCTTCATTCGAGGAGCGACGCCAGAGCACTTCAGCATCGCTGCGGGATGTGGCCTCCCCAAGGACACACCCCGCATTTTTCTGGGCACTTGGGGAGTGCCCCCAACAGATGCCGGCTGACTGCAACAGCGCGGCATCCTTACTAAAAACCGTTGCGATTCGAAACGTACGGCGCCAGGCAGAAAAAAGGCGTCTACCGGATCTGCGCAGCGGACGGAGGTAAGTATGAACGGTTGGAAAACCCTTCATTCTTCCGGGATCGGATCGGCGCTGCAACGCCGGCTCGTCGCCCCGGTGGGCCGCCGCCTCGCGCGCGCAGGCCAAGTTGCGCTGCCTCGTAAGCTGCGCATGGAGTTGAACGCAGGGGGCGCCGCGGCGTCCCGCAATGAGTTGCATCCTGGCGTGCTGTTGGTCTTCCGCAGCGGGCATGTCGTGCTCAACAGCATCGGCGTGCTGGCTGTGGTGGCTGCGGTCGCCCTCTCGCTCAACGGTGAGTGGCGTGCCATGGTTGCCCAGCGTGTGCTGAACTTTGCGCCGGGTATTGGCGCCAATGCGGCGTCGGCCAACGCGTCACGTGCTGTGGCAGGTGGCGTGGAGCAGGTTGCCTTTGCGCCAACCGGACCGTCGGCCGGCACGGGCGCGGCACAGGCCGTGGCGCCTGCCCTGGCGCAGGGCGGTTCCGTCGCAGCGGCGGGCTGGGACACCCTGTCCAAGGTTCCGTCGGTCGCTGAGCTCGCCGCGCAGATTCCTAACACGCAGATCGTGCGGGATGCGCGCGAGTCTGCGACGGCCGGCACCCCGCGCGAGCAGGCCGCCGTGGCCGAGTACATTGCCCGGAAGTATCGCGTGGCGGCCACGGCCACCGGCCAGCTGGTGAAGGCGGCCTATCAGACCGGCAAGGAAGTCGGCCTGGATCCGCTGCTCATCCTTGGCGTCATGGCGATCGAGTCGAGCTTCAACCCGTTCGCGGAAAGCGGCATGGGTGCGCAGGGCCTCATGCAGGTGATGACCAAGGTTCACCAGGACAAGTACGAGGTGATGGGCGGCGTGGGAGCGGCGCTCAACCCCTATGCGAATATCAAGGTCGGTGCGCTGGTGCTGAAGGATTGCATCGCCCGTGCGGGTTCGATCGAAGGCGGCCTGAAGTTGTATGTCGGGGCCGTTACACAGGGCGATGGTGGCTATGGCGGCAAGGTGCTGGCCGAGCGTTCACGCCTGCGCATGGTGGCGACGGGCCACAAATCGCCCGTGACGATGGCGTCCGAACGGGAACCGGCCAAGCCGGTCGCCGCAGCAGCGCCCGTGACCCAGGCGGATGCAAAGACGCAAGCCGCCAAGCCGGCAGACAAAGCGCCGGTGACTGGGCAGCAGGAAGAGGCGCGCCTGGATAATGACAAGAGTGGCGCGGCGCATCAGGGCCAGGCTTGAAGGTTTTGCCCGGTTCGTTGCACGCAAGATAAGAAAAGCCGTCCTTCGGGACGGCTTTCTTGTTTGTGCCCTGACCTTGTCGGCTTCGCGTCTAGCGTGTGAACAGCTTGCCGAGCCGCGCGACAGCCTCTTCCAGATGATCCATCGCGGTCGCGTAGGACAAGCGGATGTACTGGTGTGCGGTGTACGGACCAAAATCGAGACCCGGTACCAGCACGACGCCTGCATCATGCAGCATCGACTGGGTGAGCGCGTCGGCGTCGCTGGCGTGCGGATGATTCACGCCACGGCAATCCGCGTACACATAGAATGCGCCGTCCGGCTTGACCGGCACCTTGAAGCCTAGCGACTCCATTGCGGGGACGATGTAATCGCGACGGCGGCGGAACTCGGCCTTGCGGTCTTCATAAATGGCCAGCGCTTCCGGCTCGAAACAGGCGAGCGCCGCATGCTGCGCGACAGCCGAGGCGCAGATGAACAGGTTCTGCGCAACCTTCTCGAATTCCGGCACCAGCTCAGCCGGCGCCACCAGCCAGCCGAGGCGCCAGCCGGTCATGTTGAAATACTTCGAGAAGCTATTGATCGTGACGACGTCGTCGCCGAACGTCAGCGCGGAGACCGGCGCCTGGTCGTACGACAATCCCTGGTAGATCTCGTCGACGATGGTAAAACCGCCTCGCATGCGCACCGTCTGCACGATGCGCCGAAGCTCGTCGGCCACGATCGATGTGCCCGTCGGATTGGACGGGGAGGCCAGCAGCACGCCCTGCGTGCGCTCGCCCCAGTTGGATTCGACCTGCGCCGCGGTCAACTGGAAGCGCTCTTCCGGCCCGGAAGGCACCAACTTCGCGGTGCCGTCGAAAGCGGCCACGAAGTGACGGTTGCAGGGGTAGCTCGGATCGGGCATCAGCACTTCGCCGCCGATTTCCACCAGCACTGCGCACGCGAGCAACAGCGCTGCCGATGCGCCAGCCGTGACAATGATGCGCTCAGGTGCGACGTCGAGGCCGTAGGTGGTCTGGTAGTAGCGGGCGATCGCCTCCCGCAGAGGGCGGATACCCAGCGCACCGGTGTATTGGGTCACGCCTCGCCGCATGGCGTCGGCTGCGGCTCGCACGACCGGTTCGGCGGCGGTGAAGTCGGGCTCGCCGATGCCCATGTGGATGATGCTTCGTCCGGCCTGCTCCAGCGCACGGGCCTGTTTGGCCAGCTCCATCACGTGAAAAGCGCGGATATTGGCCAGTCGAGCGGCTGTGTGCAGGCGGTGGGCGTCCATCGTGGGGCGAAGCAAAGGGTCAAGCGAAGAGCAAAGCGCCAGGGTTACCGGCGGGCGGCAACCTCGACAGCGCGCACCTGGGCGGCCAGCTTGTCCAGCACGCCGTTCACATACTTGTAGCCCTCGACGCCGCCGAAGGTCTTGGCCAGTTCCACGGCCTCGTTGATCACGACCTTGTATGGGATATCGATGCAGTGCACCAGTTCGTACGCTCCGACCAGCAAGGCGGCGCGCTCGACCGGAGACAGCTCGGCCACCGGGCGGTCCAGGTAGGGCGTAAAGGCTTCGGTTAGCGTGGCTTCTTCGCGAATGGCACCATGCAGCAGGGCGTCAAAGTGCGCGCGGTCGGCCTTGTTGAAGCCTTGGGCGTCATGCAGATGCGCCTCGACCACACCGGGATCGTTGCGGTTGAGCAGCCATTGATACAGGCCCTGCAGCGCCAGTTCGCGCGCACGGCGGCGCGCACTCTTGGCGGGCGCCTTGGGTTTGGCCTGGGAATTGTCTTGCGTCATGGGAAAAGCCTTTGCGCACGCAGGCGCTTATTCGTTCTCGTCGTCTTGGCCGTGATCCTGCAGGCCGTCGAGCGCGGCAGTGAGGTTGGCCATTTCAACGGCGGCACGGGCGCAGTCGCGGCCCTTTTCGCGGGTGCGGGCGTGCGCTTGCGCATCGGTGTCGGTGGTCAGGATGCCGTTGGCGATGGCGATATTGAAATCCAGGCCGACCCGCGTGATGCCGGCGCCGGACTCGTTGGACACCAGCTCGAAGTGATACGTCTCGCCGCGGATCACGGCGCCCAGCGCGATCAGCGCATCGAACTGGCCCGATTCGGCCATCTTCTGCAGGGCCAGCGGGGCTTCCAGTGCGCCGGGCACGGTCACCAGCAGCACGTCCTCGCCGGCCACGCCGAGCTGCTCCAGCTCATCAACGCAGGCCTCGCGCAGCGCTTCGCATACGGGCTCGTTGAAGCGCGCCTGCACAATGCCGATGCGAAGGCCTTCGCCGTTCAGATTGCTCGGGTAGAAACCGTGGTCCATGGTGTATTCCGGTTGGGGTCGCCAGGCAGGCAACGCGTCAGAAGAAGAATATTCGGTGCGGCAGCCCAGGGGCCGCCGCTGGAACTCAATGCGTAGTCGACGAAGCCGCTGAGGTGATGTTCGGCGCATCCGCCATCGACTGGTAAGCGGTCACTTCCAGATCGTAGCCGGTCATGCTCGGCAGCTTGAGGGGCGAGGCGAGCACACGCATCTTGCCGACGCCCACCTCTTTGAGGATCTGCGCGCCGATACCGTAGATGCGCGGATCGGGTTTCGTGCGGGGGCGTTCGTGGGGCGCGTCCAGCGCGCTGAATTGCGCGAACAGGCGATCCGGCGAGTCTCCACAGTTGAGCAGCACGACCACGCCCGTCGGTGCGGCTTGCACGGCGCACAGGGCGGCCGGGACGCTCCAAGAGTGCGTCGTGCGCTGGCATTCGAGCAAGTCCAGGACAGACAGCGGCTCATGCACGCGCACCAGCGTCTCGGTGCCTGGCGTCGGCGTGCCCTTTACCAGCGCCAGATGCGCGCGACCAGCGGCGCGGTCGCGGAAGGCGACGGCGTGGAACGTGCCGAATTGCGTTTCCATCGTGCGCTCGCCGACGCGCTCGACAATGCTCTCGGTGCGGCTGCGGTACTGGATCAGGTCGGCAATCGTGCCGATCTTCAGGCCGTGCTTCTTGGCGAACTCCACGAGATCCGGCAAGCGGGCCATGGTGCCGTCGTCTTTCAGGATCTCGCAGATCACGGCGGCGGGTGTCAGGCCCGCCAAGGTGGTCAGGTCGCAACCAGCTTCGGTGTGCCCCGCGCGCATCAACACGCCGCCCTTTTGGGCACGCAGCGGGAAGATGTGGCCCGGATTCACCAGGTCAGACGGTTTGGCGTTCCTGGCGGCGGCCACCTGAATGGTGCGTGCGCGGTCGGCGGCGGAGATGCCGGTGGTCACGCCCTCGGCCGCTTCGATGGACACGGTGAAATTGGTGCCGAACTGCGTACCGTTGCGGCTGGCCATCATGGGCAGGTCGAGCTGGTCGCAGTGCTCTTCGGTGAGCGTCAGGCACACCAGGCCGCGCGCGTGCGTGACCATGAAGTTGATGGCTTCCGGCGTGACGAAATCGCTCGCCAGGATCAGGTCGCCCTCGTTCTCACGGTCTTCCTCGTCGACCAGGATGACCATCCGGCCAGCGCGGATTTCGGCAATGATTTCTTCGACTGTGGCGATCGACATGGCGTGTGAGGGAGTGCGCGTCGCGAACCCACCCCGTTTCGGGGTCGTGCGACTGCATAAATGGGAAGCCCGCTATTGTACGCCAAGGCGGCCGGAGCGATGCCCCGGCCTGCTTTCAAGCGACAGCGCGCTGAGCGAGCGTGGTGTGGCTGAGCATGCGCTCGACGTAGCGGGCGATCAGGTCGATTTCCAGGTTGACCTGGCTGCCCGCCTTCAGGTGCTTGAGCGTCGTCACAGCCACCGTGTGCGGGATCAGGTTGATCGAGAACTCGCAGCCCTCGGCATTGTCGCGCACGCTGTTGACGGTGAGCGACACGCCGTTGACTACCACCGAACCCTTGTAGGCGAGATATTTGCCCAGATCCGCAGACGCGCGCACCCGCAGCTCGTGCGATTCGCCCACGGGCGCGAAGTGCGTCACGGTGCCAAGACCGTCCACATGGCCCGACACGAGATGTCCGCCGATGTGGTCGGCCAGGCGCAGCGCTTTCTCAAGGTTGACTTCTCCAGGGCGCTCCAGACCAACCGTTTTCGACAGCGATTCTCGGGAGACGTCGACATCAAAACCTGTATCTGTCTTGGCCACGACCGTCATGCAGGCGCCCTGGATCGCAATGGAATCGCCCAGGGTGACATCGGCCAGCGGCAGGCCGCCGGCGTCGATGGACAGGCGTACGCCCGCGTTGGCGTGGTCGCCCAGCGGCGTGACGGTTTCAATGCGGCCGATGGCGGCGACGATTCCGGTGAACATATGCAATCAATCCGTCGGGTTGCGGCGCGCCAGGATGCGAAGGTCGCCCCCGACACGCGAGATGTCGTGAAAGAAGAATTCGGCCGCGCCTTCCAGTGTCTGCAGCGGCCCCATGTTGAACATGCCTTGGCCCGAACCGAGTACCTTCGGCGCCAGATAGACGAGGATCTCATCGACCAGGCCCTCGCGCAGCAAGGAGCCGTTGAGCTTGAAGCCTGCCTCGACGTGCAGCTCGTTGATCTCGCGGCGGCCGAGTTCACGCAACATGGCGGGCAAGTCGACCTTGCCGGCTGCGTTGGGCAGGAGAATGACCTCGGCGCCCCGTTCAGCCAACGCGCGCATGCGTCCAGCCTCGGGCTGCGCGGCAAAGATCAGTGTCGGCTCGTGGTGGCCGTCGGTGGTAAGGATGTGGGCGTCGAGCGGCACGTCCAGTGAGGAATCCACCAGCACGCGCCGGGGTTGGCGCGGCGTGGTGAGGGCGCGCACGGTCAGGCGCGGGTTGTCCTCTCGCACCGTACCGATGCCGGTCAGGATGGCGCAGGCGCGTGCGCGCCAGCGGTGGCCATCGTTGCGCGCTTCGGTTTCGGTAATCCACTGGCTGATGCCGTTGTCCAGCGCGGTGCGGCCGTCCAGCGACGCGCCGACCTTCACGCGCACCCAAGGCGTGCCCCGCGTCATGCGTGAGACGAAGCCGATGTTCAGTTCGCGCGCCTCGCGCTCCAGCAGGCCGCAGCGCACGTCGATACCGGCATCGCGCAGCTTCTGCAGGCCGCGTCCGGAAACCGAGGGATTGGGATCTTCCATCGCCGCCACCACGCGGCCAATGCCGGCTTCGACCAGGCGATCCGCACAGGGCGGAGTGCGGCCGAAGTGGCTGCAGGGCTCCAGCGTCACATACGCGGTGGCGCCGCGCACGTCCTGGCCGCGCGACTGGGCATCCTTAATGGCTTGGATTTCAGCGTGGTCCTGGCCGGCCGGCTGTGTGTAGCCCTCGCCGATGACCGTGTCATCGCGCACGATCACGCAGCCTACGCGAGGGTTGGGCGTGGTGGTGAAGAGGCCCTTCTCGGCCAGCGCCAGGGCGCGCTGCATCATGGCGTGGTCGAAATCGGAAAACATGGGTGCGAAACAGGAGTCGGTTAAGGGTCATCGCCGGCGGTATTGCACCTGCGGGAATCCGTGGCCGGATCGCAGATGCGCGCGCGGCCCACACTGTTGATCCGCACTTGGCGCACATGCCGCCCGCTTGAGATCGTCAGCGTGCCGTGCAGTGCTCCACCATTGCCATTGCGTGAGTATCCCACAGGTGCGTAAGACAGCGTGTTACCAGGAATTCTGAAGTGAATGCGAACCGTTGGCACTGCCGGCGGGCACACGGTGGCGACGATCAGGCTTTCTTGTGCAGGTGTCGGCGCGGCCGTGATATCCGGCGTACCTGCAGGGGGCGACGCGGTCAATTGCCATCCATCAGCCCAGTCTCCAGAGGGATTGAGTGGCCGAAGATGTGCCTGGACGTGGCGGTACTGTGCCGTCGCGCGGGCCAGGGACACGTTACTGGCAAACTGCTCCGCGAGCAAAATCACCGTTTCGCGTTGCCACCGGTCGACGATCGAGGGCAGCGCCGCGACCGCCAGGATGCTCACGATGGCCAACACGATCCCGGTTTCGGCGAGCGTCACGCCCGCCTGCTGGCGGTGCCGGAATTGCGGGGTCATGGCCAGCATGCGGCATCGTGCGGCAGGCGTTTCCCCGTGCTGTCCACGCTGAGCGTGCCGCACACCGGGTCCGCGCGATGGGGGATCGCGATTGCCATCGTGCACTGATGCGATGGGGGTAGGCAGGGTTCGTTGCCAACAATCGTGTAGCCATCCACCTGCGGCAACCGGCTCTGAGACATGACGCCTTCCTGGTCATCTGCTCCTGCGCGCCGCAGTTGCATTTGAGCGAGGGTGCCCACCAGTGCTGCACGCGCCGCCGCCCGGCGATTGCGCTCACAGTGGGCCTGCCAGGCTGACATGGCCACCAAGGCAAGCGCCGCCGCCATGGCCAGCGCCACCATCAATTCCAACAGCGTGAATGCACGCATGCTGCGCATCAGCGAGCGCCTGCTTCTGTCATCTCCCGCCAGTTCAGTCTGCCAAGCTGGAGCGTGTAGGTGTTGGACTCCAGCCGCCGAACGCGGTCGCCGTCCGCCTGCCAAAGGGTGGTGCGAAGCGCCTGCGTGATGGCGCCGTCAGGTGTTCGAGCCGGGGGGACGGATTGCACGGTAACAAGCGGCGTACCGATCAGCACGTGGCCGGTGCGGTCGCCTTTGCTGGCGGGTAAGCCGGTGCGGGTGTCGAGGAAGTAAGCGCGATCACGGCCAGTAACATCGCGAGTCAGAAGCAGCAGACTGTTTGCGCCCGCCGCGCTCAGATCATCGGGTGCTTGACCCGCAGGCAGATCGATACGCCAGCCGTTCTCCGTGGGATTGCCGTCCTGGCGGATGACGGTGCCGTCTCCGACATCGGTCGCGCGGAGGCTGGCCAGTTCCTCGCGCGAGACACTGTGCGCGCCGCGGTCTGCCACGCCGTACACCGTGGCGTGGCCTTCATCGTCGATGGCGGTGAAAACCAGCAGTGGGCCGTTGGCCGTGGCCGCCAGGAGGATCGGGCCAGGTATGTGCTGCATACCTCCGTTGCGCGACGTCGCCCTGAACAGCGGCGTACGCCGTTGTGCTTCGTTCGTTCCGAGTGCGTTGGACCAGGGCGGCGCGCCAGTCAAGTCAAAGCGCCAGACTTGGCCGCGAGAGTCGGCAGCATAGGCCAGTGTGGCAAGCCCGCTTGGTCCGAGTGCCACTGCTGGTGCGCCCAGACCGCCACGGCTTGCCATCGAAGGAACCCGGATCGCATGAGCGGTCTGTGTCTGCACCCAGGGCGAGGAACGTGGCTGGTCAAGCGCCAGCAACAGCAGGCGGCTTTCGACGCCGGCGTTGCTCGCGCCGTTCCCACTGACGGCGAACCAGCGCGGCTGTCCGGCGCCACCCGCGCTCAATGGGACGATTGGAATGGGACCTTGAACGCGACCGACGGTGGGGTCGTCGCTTGCGTCATAGGCCAGCAGGGAGGGCGGCGTAGCTGACTCAGGATCGGTGACATCGACCAGAAAGAGGCCGGAGCCCATCGTGCCGTTGGCACAAGCGAGCACGGAACGCCATTGCGAACCCGTCCACGCATCGGCGGCGAAGGGGTGGCTGCAGACCGGGCCGGGCACGGGGTTTCCGGGCGACGCATTCTGCGTGGCCAACGGAAGGACTGCGTCTGACATGACGGCGAAGCGCTCTTCGCCCGTGAGCGCATCAAAGCCGTGCAGCATGCCGTCATTAGCGCCGATGTAGACCATCCATGGTCGGCGTGCGTGCTGGGCTCGAAACGGTCCGTGGCGCATGTCGAGAACGAAGCCGGGTGGCCCGAGCAGTTGCACGTGCGCACCGCGCATCGCGCCCAGCACCGATGTACGTGGTCGCAGGCCGTAGCCGTCGTGCTCGTGTCGACGCTCGCCACGCAGGTAGCCGACTCGCGCGCTGCCCAGCCCGTCGCCGCCATCGATGGCGGCCTGTTGCGCGGGCGAGAGCGCCGGCCAGCGCAGCACGACGGGTGAACGGACAGGCGCATCACCGTGGCGAAACGTCCAGAGCTGCCGCGCGTCGGATGCGGTGAGATCGAGCAGACGCGAGGCTTCCCAGCGATCCGGCGGTGCCGGTGCGTCGAGGGTGTACGGCGTTGGCAGGAACTGCAGGGCGCGCAGCCGACCACTCCATGCATCGTCGCCTCGTGCGATGACGATGTGGGTCGGCAGTTGCCCCGCAGGATGGTCTCCCCTGGCTGCAATCGTCGATCCGGCCAGCACGGCCAAGAGCCATGCGCCCATGCGATGTGCATTCATGGCGCGGCCACCCTCGGTCGATAGATTGTCTGCAGCATCACGTTGACCGCTCTGTCGGTACCGAAGCCAGCAGCCGTAATGCGGAAGAGCGATGGTGCTCGCGCCGAGCCTGCCTCTATCCAGCGTCCTGGTAGCGCATCGGGGATCGGCTCGATGACATAGCGCGCAGCTAGCGCGGGTGTCTGGCGCGCACCGGCCTGAACGGGGGTGGGAAGCGTGACGGCGTCGGGCTTGTCGGCGAGCAATTTCGACAGCGATTGCGCAGATTGCCCAACGAGGGGCCAGCACAATCCGAGCGCTTCGCCTTGTCCGCATTGGCCGGGTACGAATCCGGAGAGCGTGAGCGCGTCGAGCGAGGCAATGAGCTCCCTACCGTGCGCCGCACTGCAATCCTGATGAGCAGGCGTGTCCGTGGCGACAGCGATCCGGCATTCGGCAACGGTCAGCGCGGCTTCCGCTTCCTGCAGGGCGAGCGCATGGTCGGCAAACAGTGAGGCCCTGCGGGTATGGTCGAGGACCAGACGCAATCCGGCCATCATCAGCAAGCCGATGATGATCAGCGCCCCGGTGGCGGCAATGATCGAGAAACCGCGTTCCTGTGTCTGCAGGTTCAGCATGCATCGGCCCCGCAGCGCAGGGGGTTGCGCACGGCCAGCGTGGCCTGAAAGCGGGCGCGACGGCGCTGAGGCTCTGCCGGCAAGAAGTGCAGATCTTCCGACTGCGCACCCTCAGGCGGCACAAGTTCGGGGAACAGTGCGGTGTCGCTTATAAGTGGAGGCTGAGCCCGAAATCTGTCTCCGTGCACGACGAGTGTTACGTGGATGAATTGCACGCGATGCCAGTCTTGGTCGTTCATTGCCCGTGCAGACATGGTGATGGCGGACGATGTCGCCGTTGGAGCGAGCGTGTAAAGCAGTTGGAGGGTTTCCACGCCTCTCACGAAGCCGTCGCCGGTCGCTTCCTCAGGCGAACGCTCAAAGTCGCGCTTGATGGACCTGCACATCAGTTGCGGTTCCCGTTCCGGGTCGGAGCTGCGGGAGACGTACAGGAGGATGTAGCCGGCGCGAGGGTCGCGCTCTCCAGCGATGCGCTCGGGGACGCCGTGCCCGGTGCAGTCACGCGTGGCGCCGTCGTGACTTAGCCCCTGCGGCTCGGTGCTGCGGCCGGCGAAGCGAATCAGGAGGGCATCACTGCAGCCTGGTGCATTGCAATGCGAGGCAAGACCTCGGCAAACCAAGGTTGAGAGCATGGCGGGGTCGCCACAGTCGTCCTTGCCGACAAGCGAAGGCGGTGCATCGGCATCAGGCCATCGACGCATCGGCGAGGAAGACGGCGTGTCAGTGATCCAGCCGGCTTGGCGGACAGCGCTACCGATCAGCTCCAGCGCCTGCATGCCGCGATCCTCAATCAGCGCTTCGTCGGCCAAGCGCTGGTAGCGCGCTCGAGCGACCAGCGTCAATTGCAGCGCGATGGCCAGCACCATCAATGCGATGACCATGCCGACCAGCAATTCCACTAGCGAGGCACCGTGTGCAGGCCGGGCGAGCGTGCGTGGCATCTCAGCGGACTGCTGGTTGTGTGGGGGATACAGGGCTAGCGGCGTTGAATTGGCTGGCGGCGTGGCTGGTTGCTTCCAGATAGTCGAACGCCTCGAATATGGTCACCGCGCCGAACGACAGGAGGGCGAGGGCGACGAGGGATTCGATCAGGATGGCGCCGTGCTGGCGGAGTAAATGGTGATGTGCGGACATGATTCGGCTGTCGCGTGGAGTCAGCCGTTCAAGTTAGAGAGAGTTCGGCCGCATTACTGTCATATCTGGTCAATACCCTTTTCTGCGGTCGGGCACGTGGCGGGTGTGGGGGTGAATCGTTGGTTTTTCACCACCGCTGGCGTTCGCGCTACTCGGCATTGGAGGCGTGCGTTGTTGACACTTTTTGACTAATTCCTCACTATTTCGGGAATTCAGCTGCCTGGGCTTTTTTCGCCGGGCCGAATGTCGCATTCGCGGGGGCGAGTGCGGCAAGAAAAAACTTAATCAGCACTAATTTCTCTGCGCGCGCGAAATCGATTGCGCCGTGGGTGCTACATAAAAAAATAGTCGGGGGTCACATGCACAATGGGAGTTCGCCCATCGGGCAGTATCGGCACGCGGTCCGGCAGCGCCACCTAGGCTGAGAGATAGAGATGCGCGCATGGGTTCGCGATTCTCTTTTTGCCCTTCGGTCTTGCGAAATAGGTCAGGACGTTTCGAGCCACCAGGCGTTACGCGTTTGTCGTGTTGCATCGCACGAAATGCGTTGCCTGCCTAGAAACAGCACTCGAATTACGCCGACAGTCCACGGTTTCACGCTGATCGAGCTGATGGTGGCCTTGTCCATCCTTGGCATCCTGTTGGTGGTTGCGATCCCTTCGTTCGCCCCCACGCTACGCAGCAACCGACTTTTTGCCACGCAGACCGAGTTGATGTCTTCGCTCGCCTTGGCTCGGAGCGAGGCGGCTAAGCGCGGCATTCCAGTCAGTGTTATCCCGAGCGCTCCGTCCGGAACGGTTTCAGGCAACGAGTGGGGCGCCGGCTGGTCTGTTTGGGTCGACCAAAATGCCAACGGAACCGTCGATAGTGGAGAGGTTTTGCGTGCCCACGAGGCCTCGCCATCTGGGTTGACGATCGGCGTGCCAAACAGCGGCGTCATCAAGTTCGATGCTCATGGTTTTCTCTCGCCCGCCGTGTTACGGCAGTTGAAAGTCTGCTCCACCCCTCGAGGCACGCCGGGATATCAGATCACGATTCAACCGAACGGGCTGGTCGACTCTGCTAGCGCAACGTGCCCATGAATGCCTCCGATTTGGATCTCAGATCTCGCGGCTACGCGCTGCTGGAAGCGTTGATTGCGCTCCTCATCATTTCTATTGGTCTCGTCGGGATTTCACGCTTGCAATTGGTCGGGATGTCGAGCTCCAACATCTCCACACAACGAAGCAAGGCTGTGTACCTGGCTTATGAGATTGGCGACAGGATACGCGCCAATCTCTCGGGCTATTCTGCGGGCGCCTACAGCAAGTTGTCGGGTACCGCCACAAATCCAAATTGCGTGTCGACATCAACGGGATGTTCGGCAGCGCAGATTGCCCAGAACGACTACTACGAGTGGTCCAGTGAGCTCAGCACGCAGCTTCCGCAGGGAGCCGGTGTGGTTTGTTTGACCAGCACGATTTCATCGACCGCTACGCCTGCAGCCCCCGGTTGTGACGGCAGCGGAACCATGTACGCCATCATGGTCTGGTGGACCGAGAACGGTCAGCAACAGATGCTCTCTCAGAGCTTCAGGCCATGATGAACAGACGACAAACCGGCTTTTCGTTAGTGGAACTCATGGTTGGGCTGACCGTGGGCTTACTGCTTGTCGGCGTGGCCGTCTCGATCTATCTCTCGGGCCGCCAGACGTCGCGCGTGGTGGATACGGTGGGCCGTTTGGAAGAGAGTGCTCGCTTTGCCGTCGAATCGATCGAGCAGGACATTCGTATGACCGGCTTTCGCGGTTGTAATGGCGTGGCCAATTCGCCCGTCAATACGCTGAACTCGCCTGGTTCCTTCAACAATCGATTCGATCAAACGCTCTTCGGGTTCCACGGTAGCGGATCGACGTGGTCGCCAGCGCTGGATCCGAGCATCAGCAACCTGCCGAACCCGCCGGCTGCGGGGACGGACGTCATTGCCATCAAGCGGACCTACGACAATGGTGCCGCATTGACCGCGCAGATGACCGGGACGACAGGGGTCGTGACCGTGGATGCCAGTGCACCATTTGCTCAGGGTGACTACGTCTTGGTCTCCGATTGCGAGGCTCAGGCGGTCTTCCAGGCAACACAGGTCGCCAGCAGCCCAACGGCCGGTTCGCTGTCGCACGCTGCGATCGCCGTGCCGACACCGGGCAATGCCAGTGCCGATCTCACCCATGTCTTCAATACGGATGCATCGGCTTATCGTGTCGTGACCAAAACCTATTACGTAGCCCAGAGCGGCAGGAATGGGGCGGTCAAGTCTTTGTGGTCGTACAGCGTGCCCGACTACACAGGCGCCGGCCAGCCTCAGGAACTGGTGGAGGGGGTCGACAACCTGGTGCTTCTCTACGGGGAGGACACGGACGGTGACCAGGCCGCGAACCGTTATGTCACGGCTGATCAGGTCGGTAACTGGAATAACGTGGTTAGCGTACGAGTGCAACTCCTGATGGCCTCGGTCCAGAACGGCGTGTCGCCCGTTACTCAAACGTATACCTTCAATGGCGCTTCCGCGACGGCTGCCGACAGACGGATACGGTCGGTCTTCACGAGCGTGATTACGCTGCGTAATCGGGTGATGTAATGCGAGTGATCTTGAACAGGCCGCGTGGCGCAGAAAGCGGTGTTGCTCTGCCCGTTGCGCTGGTGTTCCTTGTGCTTCTGACGCTTTTGGGGCTGGCGCTCGTCAACGGTTCGGTGATGCAGGAAATGATGTTTGGCAACACCAAGGACAGTCAGTTGGCGTTTCAAGCAGCGGAGACTGCGCTTCGTGATGCCGAGTTGGATGTTGCTCAGAACATCACCTCGACAACGGCGTTCGTACCGGCTTGCACAACCGGTCTCTGCACCCCGCCATCCTCCTGGGCAACTCCGAAATCCGCGTCGATTTCCACGCTGATCGACTGGACTAATAGCGCGAATACGCGCAGCTACGGCGCCTATACAGGCGCGCCTGCGTTGCCGAATGTTGCTTCTCAGCCCTTGTACGTCATCGAAAAGCTCTCAGGCTTGTCGGTGCCGGCGGGCGAAAGCATCGGGATTGGAGTCAAGCCGCCGGCAGGCGGGACAGCCTATCGGATCACGGTCTATGCGACCGGGGGGCGTCCCGAAACACATGTTGTTCTCGAATCCATTTACGTCAAGCGCTGAGGCTACGATGAAACGATCTCTCCTACGCAGGGCGCTCGCGTTGTTGCTTTCTTCGCTCTTGCCTCTGACGACTCATGCAGCATTGCTGACGATTGCTCAGTATCCGCTGTTCTTATCGAGCAATACCGCCACGCCCAATATTCTGGTCGTCTACGACAACTCGCAGTCCATGGACGGCACGATGGCGGGCCAACTGATCGCAGGTAGCGATCCGACGACCCGTGGCAACATTGCGCGCTCGGTCATCACATCGACGATCTCGAACTATCGGTCTCAGTTCAACTGGGGGCTGGCGACATTCGATGCTCCGGGCCCCAGTCTGTACAACACCTATGCCTACTTCTTTGGGAGCGCCAGCACCATGGTGTTCACCAATGACTGTGTGAATGGCATTTCGGCATCGAATGCGGGGCTGCGTTGTATTCAGAATCCCCAGCAGGGTGCCTCTTATTCGTATCTGACCTACGAACTCAGTGGTGATGACCCTGCCATCAACGACGTCCTCTACTACAACGGTACGTGGCCATATCCGTGGGCCATTGGCCTATCCGGCGGGACTACCGGCAATCCCAATACCAATTACAACGGTTGTACGACGCACGCCGACGTTTCGACCTGGAATTCCAGGGATTTTTCGAATTGCCAGCAAGTTGGTTTCACACCGACGGACGCCGGGTTTCTGCCGGGCAACCCTCCGTATTCGCGAATGGTTTGGGCGAAGCGTGCGTGGGGCTACTATGCCAACATCAGCGGGACCGGCAAGATGGTGGAAGCAGTGCAGGCGGATTCGACCTCGCACTATCAGAATCTGATGGACTATCTGGCCCCGGAGACAAATTCCAATTCGCCGGCGAGCGGCCACAGCAAACTGGAACTCAAGAACGGAGCAGTAGCTACGCCCCTGTCGGGAAGTCTGCAAACGGCAAAGAGCTACTTCGCAGGGTCGCAGAGTGGCTACATGACGCCTGTGACGCAAAGCTGCCAGAAGAATTTCGTTCTTCTGGCGACCGACGGCAACCCTACGGGCAAGACCAACGGTTCAATGTGGTCCCTTGCCGATCAGAAAAGCACCTATAACGCGAGCACGGGACAGTGGACTTTCTCTAACGCCGCGAACGACGTGTTCAACCAGCTCACCGCGTTGCGCAGCACAACGGTGAAGGGCTTCGCCAGCCCATTTGATATCCAGACATACGTTGTGGGGATGGGCAGTACCGTGTCCAACCCCGCTTCAGTGGCCGTGTTGAATCAGATGGCGAGTTTGGGAGGTACGCGCAACGCCTACTTGGCGTCGGACGCGGCAACCCTGCAGCAGCAGTTTCAAAGTATTGCGGCCGACATTACGACCAAGGTGGCTGCGGCTTCCGCTGTTTCGCTGAACGCGGGCTCCTGGGGAACGGGTACTGCGTTGTATCAGGCAAAGTTCAGCAGCGCGGACTGGTCCGGGCAGTTGCTGGCATATGCCATCAACGCGGACGGCTCGCTAGGCAGTCTGCTCTGGGACGCGGGTCAGCAGATCAATTCGCAAAATTGGGACGCGGGGCGCCAGATACTGACCTATAAGCCTTCTGCCGCGCTCGGAGCGCGCGGTATTCCTTTTCGCTGGCCGGCATCTCCAAGCTCACCAAGGGCGACCGAGATGGATTCAGCCCAGTCGACGAAGCTGAACTACAACGCGGCTCAAACCGCGAACGATGGCTATGGTGCGCAGCGAGTGAGCT
>JAGWNU010000272.1 GCA_028871175.1 Burkholderiaceae bacterium
GAGGCAAATATTATATAAAAATATAGATTGTCTGCGGAAACCGCGGGCCAGCTGTCTGCTGGACGAATCCTCTTGCCTCCATCTCACGGCTGTTCTCCGTTTGTCTTCAGGAGCTGGCGCTCAGCCTGGGCCTCATTGTGGCGATTGGCACGCAGAACGCGTTCGTGTTGCGCCAGGGCTTGCGCCGTGAGCACGTAGGCAGCGTGGTGCTGTTCTGCGCCATGGCCGAAGCGTTGCTGATCAGCGCGGGTGTGCTGGGCATGGCGCAGGTGTTGGGCGACAGGCCCGGTCTCGCGCGTGCGTTGGCGGTGGCGGGTGCCGCCTTCCTACTGCTGTACGGCGGGCGGGCCAAGCCAGCCGGCTGCAGGCGTCGCCGGGCAGGGCCGGGCCTCAACCACGCAGCCGCGCTGGCTCAGGCAGCGGCGTCTGCGCTGCTCAACCCGCATGTCTACCTCGATACGGTGCTGCTGGTAGGCAGTATTGGCGCGCAGCAGGCGGCGGCATTGCCCGGGTGGTGCGTGGCCGGGGCCGGTTCAGCCAGCCTGTTCTGGTTTGCTCTGCTGGGGGGGTGGCGCGCGCTGGCTCACCCCTTGGTTTGCCCGGCGCCGGGCATGGCAGGTGCTGGATGGGGAGATTGGGGTGATTGGGGTGACGATGCTCGCGTTGTCCGCACGGCTGCTGCGCCATGCCCTCTTCGGGCGGTGAGGGCGCGGCAGCGGCAACGGTCAGCTGCCGGTTACTCTTCGACCTCGCTGCGCACCATCAGCACGGGCTTGTTGGTTTTGCGGACGACGCCTTCGGCCACGCTGCCCATCACCATGTGCTTGATCCCGCGACGGCCGTGCGTGCCCAGCACGATCAGGTCGGCGCCAGTCTCGTTGGCCTCGTTCACGATGGTCGAAGAGATCTGTCCTGGCGCGACGGCTTTTTCCAGCAGCTTGGTGGAGTGCTTCACGCCGGCGGCTTCGAGTTTGGAGGCCACGTCGGCCAACGTGTCGCGGCCGTATTCAATGACACGCTCTGTGTAGGCGATCGCGTCGAAGCCAACCATATCGAGCGCGGCGTCCGACGTGTCGGCTACGAACAGGGCTTGAATTTCGGCACCCGTGGCCTTGCCCACGATGATGGCTTGATGCAGTGCGAGGCGCGAGGCATGGCTGCCGTCGACGGCGAGCAGGATACGTTGGTACATGGCAGGCTCCCAGTCTCCAGAGATGTGGTGCGGACACTGCCGCATGTGATCAGCGTAGGCGCGGTGATGGCGCGCCCATTGATGCACATCAACGGTCCTGGCATGCAATCCGCAGCACTGCGGCGCCCGCCACGCGCCCCGCGCGCAGGTCATCCAGCGCGGCATTGGCGGCTTCGAGCGGATAAGGCGTGACGTGCACCTGCAAAGGCACCGCCGCCGCCACGCGCATCAGTGCGAGGCCGTCCGCGCGGGTCAGGTTGGCGACGGACATGAGCTTGCGTTCCTCCCAGAGCAGCCGGTAGGGGAATGCCGGGATGTCGCTCATGTGGATGCCACCGCAGACCACCACGCCGCCCTTGGTGACGGCGCGCAGCGCGAGCGGCACCAGCGCCCCGACGGGCGCAAAGATCAGGGCTGCATCGAGCGGCTCCGGCGCGGTCTCGTCGCTTGCGCCTGCCCAACAGGCGCCGGTTTCCCGGGCGAGCCGTTGGGCGGCGGTATCCGCGGGGCGTGTAAATGCGAAGACCTTGCGCTGCTCGGCGACGGCGATCTGCGTGATCAGGTGCGCGGCGGCTCCAAAGCCGTAGATGCCCAGCCGGCGTGCATCGCCCGCCATGCGCAGCGTGCGGTAGCCGATCAGGCCCGCGCACAGCAACGGCGCTGCGTGTGCGTCGTCGTAGCGCTCCGGAATCGGCAGGCAGTAGCGTGCATCGCACACCACGTACTCAGCGTAGCCGCCGTCGCGCGTGTACCCGGTAAAGGCAGGGTGGTCGCACAGGTTTTCATGCCCCCCCAGGCAGAACGGACATGCGCCGCACGTCCAGCCGAGCCAGGGCACGCCGACGCGGTCGCCCGGCGTGGGCGACGTCACGCCGGCACCACACGATTCGACGGTGCCCACAATTTCGTGGCCCGGGATCAGCGATGCCTTGGGGTGCGCGAGTTCGCCGTCGACGATGTGCAGGTCGGTACGGCAGACGCCGCACACCGACACGGCGATCCGGACCTCGCCCGGCCCTGGCACAGGCGTGAGAACGGTACGCAGCGCCAGCGGCGCGCCTGCTTTCCCCAGGATCATGGCCCGCATGGATTCCGACATGGAAGCCTCCCAACGCAGCGTGAGCATTCAGTATGGACGAGCCGATCGGAGCCGTGGCCTGGGTAGCGGACCCGCGGCTGCGTTGGATCAACCGGGGTGGCCGGCTGTGGTTCATACTGGACCCTCGAAAACTGCCGATGCGCCAGCGATGACCTCGTTACTGTCGTTCTCCGTTGCGCTGGGCCTGTCGCTGGCGATCGGCCTTGAGCGAGAGCGTAGCCACACCGGCACGGACGAGCTTCCAGCCGGCATGCGAACGTTTGCCATTGCCGGACTGGCGGGTGCCATTTCCGCGAGCCTGCCGATTCCGCTTGCCGTGCCTGCGGTCGTGCTCGCGGTGACAGTGTTGGCAGCGCTGGGTTATCACCACTCGGCGCAGCAGGACCCAGGTGTCACGACCGAAGTGGCGCTGGTCGCGACGACCTTGCTCGGAGCCTATGCAGTGAGCGCTCCAGAAATGGCGGCAGGCCTCGGAACCGTGCTGCTGGTACTCCTCTATGCCAAGGCCCGCCTGCATCGGTTTGCCCGCACGGTCATCACGCAGCGTGAACTGGCCGACCTGCTGACGCTGGCCGTTGCCGCGCTGCTGGTGTGGCCAGCGGTCCCCGACCGCACCATGGGGCCACTGCATGTATGGAACCCGCATACGCTGTGGCTGGTCGTGCTGCTCGTGATGGTGACCGGTAACGCGGGACATCTGGCGACACGGTGGCTTGGCAGCCGTATCGGGCTGCCGCTCGCAGGGCTGTTCAGCGGCTTTGCTTCCAGCGTTGCAACGATCGCGGCGATGGGCGGGCGGGTGCGTGCGGAGCGATCTTCCATCGAAGGCGCCGTCGCCGCCGCGCTGATGTCCAACGTTGCAACGCTGGCGCAGATGACCTTGCTGGTGGCCGCCATCAATGTGGCTTTGCTGTGGCTCCTGGCCTTGCCGCTGGCAGCCGGTATGGCAGGGATTGGAGGATGGGTGGCCTTCTGGGTCCTGCGCGACAAGTCGCCGGCGCAGGCCGAGGCGGAAAGCGCCACGTCATCGATCGACTGGCGTATCGCGATTGGTTTCGGCTTGTGGACAGCGGCGCTGTTGCTCGTGGCCGCCCTGGCAAGGACGTGGTTTGGCACGGCGGCCGTCGTGGCGGTCACCCTGTTCGGCGGCCTGGCAGATGTGCATGCTGCCACGGCATCCATTGCCTCGCAGACAGCGGACGGGGTGCTTGCGCAGCCCGCCGCTGGCATGCTCATCATGTTGGCCTTCACGGCCAATACGCTCACCAAGCTGGTCGTGGCGTTCAGCGGCGGCAAGGCGTTCGCGGGCCGCGTTGCCGTCGGCCTGCTGACGATGGTGGCCCTGGCCTGGGCCGTCTTCCTGCTTTGGCGGTGATCCGTCCCACCCGATGCCCAGCGGTCAGTCGAGCGGGAATCAACAGATCGGCCCCCTCATCAGCGGTGGCAGGCCCGGGCAGCCCACCCGCGCCGGCACCTTCCCGGACGCGGCCAGCGCTACCTGGCCATGCCGATTACGAGATGGAGAACGCCGAGGCTAGATGGTCAGGTACGACGGCGCCTGCGACGTCGACTCTGAACAGCGGTCTCGGCCCAGGATGCCGGCGAGCAACGTCCATTCGCCTCCCATCGCGCGGATGGTGTCGTCCAATGTGAGCATGCCGATCAGCCGCTGCTGCTCGTCGATCACCGCCAGCCGGTGCAGGCCGTGGCCCAGCATCGTGCGCAGCGCCTCGCTGATGACGGCGTGTCCCTGAATGGTCAGCACGCCGTGGGTCATCACCTCGGCCACGGTGGCCAGGGTGCAGTCGTCGTGGTCGGCAATGCCATGCACCACCATGTCGCGGTCGGTCACGATGCCGACCACCCGCATGCCCGACACACGAGGCTCGGTGACGAACAACGCGCGCAGGCTTTGGTCCCGCATCAGCCGAGCGGCCGTCTGCAGCGTCGTCGACGCCGAGACGTGGACGATGCGGCGCGAGCAAATCTCGTCAACCCTCATGCTGGACTCCGTTGCACATACGTCTTCACTATAAGGACGGGGCACCCCCGGATGTTGATCCTGCACAAGGTGTGATGCCCCTGCCCGAGGGTCGCCGTGGCAGCGAACTGCCGCCGAGTCTAGCGGGCGTCGCAAGCCACCCCTTGAGGCAGATCAAGCCGCTCTCGCGCGGCGCGGGCATGGGCAAACGCTGATGTAAATCAAGGGGCCGGCCGCCAGTTGATCCAACATGGAACCAAGCAAGCCGAGGCAGGGGCATTCGG
>JAGWNU010000273.1 GCA_028871175.1 Burkholderiaceae bacterium
TCTTGAGCAGGTTGACGAGCACCTGCTCGATCAGGACTGGGTCGACGTACAGGTGCGGCACATCGCCCGGCAAGCGGGTCAGGATCGTGATGCCACGCCGGGTGGCTTCCAGCTCGGCCAGGCCGACCGCGTCGGCCACGATCTCGCGCAGATCGGATTCGCGGCGCTGCGGCTGGCTGCGTTTCACGAAGCCGCGGATGCGCTGGATGATGGTGCCCGCGCGCACCGCCTGCGCTGACGTTTTCTCCAGCACCGGGATCAGCTCTTCGGGCGTGCTGCGTCCGCTCTTGAGACGGCCGACCGCACCCATGCAGTAGTTGTTGATCGCGGCCAGGGGCTGGTTCAACTCATGGGCAAGGGACGATGCCATTTCTCCCATGGTGGTCAGTCGGCTGGTGAACTGCAGGCGCTCTTCGTGCTGGCGCGTCATTTCTTCGGCCGCCTTGCGCACGGTGATGTCGGTCGCGATCTGCATCTGGGCGAGGTGGCCATCGACCCATTGGATGTAGCGGCGGCGCACTTCGAACCACTTCTGCATCGACGGCACGTAGATTTCACGTGCGTCGGCTGCATGGGGCGTCAGCTCAGAGGCCGGCAGGCCGGCGTACGCATCCACCAGGTCGAGCGCATCGCTGGAAACATCCTCCGTGTTGACGTCATTGCCGGAGAGCTGCAAGTGGCCGAACGCCTCCCAGCCGAAGAGCTGGCGGTAGTAGCGGTTGGCGAACAGCAATTCGGCCTTGTCGGTGGAGAGCACCGAGACGGCGGCGTCGAGGCTTTCCAGCACGGTCGTGAAGCGATCATGCGCTGCGGCCAGATCTTCCCGCGCGCGTTTGGGCTCGGTGATGTCGGTCACTGAGCTCATCCAGCCGGTATGCCGGCCGCGCGCGTCGATCAGCGGCGATACATACATGCGCGCATAGAAGCTCGTGCCGTCACGGCGCATCATGCGCAGCTCCATGCCGTTGGCGGGGGCCTTGCCGCGCAGCGTGAGCTCGATGTGCTTCTGCATTTCGCCGATCTCGTTGGGCGGCCAATACGGGAAGGGCGGCATGCGGCCGACCAGTTCTGCTTCCGTCCAGCCGATCATGCGGCAGAACGCAGGGTTGACATAGGTGATGCGGCCGTTGAGATCGAGCGCGCGCATGCCGATCACCATGGAGTTCTCCATTGCGCGGCGGAACGAGGTTTCCGCCAGCAGCGCGCGCTGTGCCTCGGAGCGCCGGCTGGTGTGACGCCACACGCTCCACAGGCTCCAGATGACGAAACACGACAGCCCTGCCACCAGCCACATCAGCATGTTGTTGGGCAGGTTGGACGGGGCCGGATACGCCTCGGCCCGCAGCGACAGCGAATGCCCCGGCGGGTCGAGCAGCACTTCGTACGATGCCGCCGCCTTGGGCACCGGCCGCAATGACGTACTCGCACGGATGACGTTGTTCTTGTCGACCAGCGAGAAGCGGTAGCGGTCCGTCAGCTCGCCAGGCAGGAGTTGCGTGAGGATGCCCGTGACGGAGTACATGGCGCCCACGGTGCCGAGGAACTCGTTGTCGCGCACGATGGGCACTTCCATGAGCATGAAGCTCTCGCCACGCTCGTTCTGGATTGGACGCGAGTAGACGGGCCGCTGGGTTTCGCGTGCGGCATCGTAGGCGGATTGGATCTCGGGCTCGAGCGGATGCTCGCGCGTCTCCCGCACGCGCGTGACGAACTCTGAATTGGCGGGAAAAGCCCAGCGCGGGCGGCGCGTGGCGTCGAGCCAATTGATGAAGACCAGCTCGGGGTTTTCGCGCAGCAACTGGCGGGCTGCATCGCGATAGGCACTCGGATCGAGCTGCGCGGCGCCGATGTCACGAGCCAGCGCTGCGACCTGGTCCTGATTGCTTTGCAGGGAGAGCCGCACCTTCTGCTCGGCCCAAGCGGCGTCGCGGTAGAGGGCGTCGCGTTGCTGCTGCACCTCCGTGGCATGCAGCTGATACAGGATGAAGATCATCGCGCCGGCAAACAGGACGATCGCCACCAAAGGGATGAACATGAACCAGTTGGTCGACCACAGCCGCCCCAGGCGCGTCAGCCACAGACGACGGGGCACGTTCGGGCGCACGCCATCATCGGGCGGAAGCTCCGGCGCGGGCACCGGGACAGGCGCGACGGATACCGAAGGCTCGGCCGCGGCCGATTCCTTTGAGGCGTGGGAGGGGGCAAGCATGATGGGCGGACGAACGCCGGAATTCTGAGGAGGAAAAGGAGTGGACATCTGTGCAACTGCGCAAAACCTAGTGTAACGGCAATCAACTTGCGCGTCGCTTGGGGAAACCGCTTGGTAAGGGTGGCGGGAATGAGGCGAAATTGCTGCGGTGCAGCGTCAAAAGTGCTTTGTTTTGCGTCGCCACAATATTCCGCATTATAAAAAACCATATCGCAATTTGAAAATTCCGCTTGTATTGCGTTTGGGGGTGCCCATAGAATCAGCGCAAAAGTCGGGGTGGTCCTGTGCGTGCGATCGCGCGTGCCGTCGGGACGCCTCCCAAGAGACGCATCAAACGTTACTGCTACCCAAGGAGACCGCCATGTCGGCCGTACCAGAGCAAGTCCTGGGCGCCACGCGCGCCAGCGACGTCGATCCCCAGGAAACCAAGGAATGGCTGGAGGCGCTGCAAGGCGTCATCGGCGCGGAAGGCCCGCAGCGCGCGGCATTCCTCCTTGACAAGCAGATCGAGTACGCACGCATCAATGGCGTGACCTCGCCGCTGCATGCAGAAACCCCTTATATCAATACGATCCCGGTGGAAAACCAGGACCGCATTCCCGGCGACCAGGAAATCGAGCACCGCATCCGCTCGTACACGCGCTGGAACGCCATGGCGATGGTCCTGCGCGCCAACAAGGACACCAACGTCGGCGGTCACATCTCGTCGTTTGCCTCGGCTGCCACGCTGTACGACGTCGGGTACAACCACTTCTGGCACGCCCCGTCGGACAAGCACGGCGGCGACCTGGTCTTCGTGCAGGGCCACTCTGCGCCGGGCGTGTACTCGCGCGCTTTCCTGCTGGGCCGTCTGAGCGAGGAACAACTCGACAGCTTCCGTCAGGAAGTCGACGGCAAGGGCATCTCGTCGTATCCGCATCCGTGGCTGATGCCGGATTTCTGGCAGTTCCCGACCGTGTCGATGGGCTTGGGTCCGATCATGGCGATCTACCAGGCGCGCTTCACCAAGTACTTGGCCAGCCGTGGCCTGATCCAGAACTGGGAAAACCGCAAGGTCTGGGCCTTCCTGGGCGATGGCGAAACCGACGAGCCAGAGTCGCTGGGCGCGATCGGCATGGCCGGCCGTGAAAAGCTGGACAACCTCGTCTTCGTGATCAACTGCAACCTGCAGCGCCTGGACGGCCCGGTGCGCGGTAACGGCAAGATCATTCAAGAGCTGGAATCGGAATTCCGCGGCGCGGGTTGGAACGTCATCAAGGTCATCTGGGGCAGTCGCTGGGATCAACTGCTCGCCCGCGACACCAAGGGCCTGTTGATGAGCCGCATGATGGAATGCGTGGACGGCGAATACCAGACCTTCAAGTCCAAGAACGGCGCCTACGTGCGTGAGTTCTTCTTCAACACGCCCGAACTCAAGGCGATGGTGGCCGACTGGTCCGACGCCGACATCTGGGCGCTGAACCGCGGCGGTCATGATCCGCACAAGATCTTCGCGGCGTTCAAGGCGGCGACCGAGCACAAGGGCCAGCCGACGGTCATTCTGGCCAAGACCATCAAGGGTTACGGCATGGGCGAGGCTGGCGAGGCGATGAATATCGCCCACCAGCAGAAGAAGATGCCGGTGGACGCGATCCGTAAGCTGCGTGATCGCTTCAATATTCCCATCGCAGACGATCAGCTCGAGAAGGTTCCTTACGTCAAGTTCGAGGAAGGCTCGAAGGAGCTGGAGTACATGCGCCGCGCGCGCATGGACCTGGGCGGCTACCTGCCGGCTCGCCGCCAGAAGGCCGATCCGCTGCCGATTCCGGCGTTGTCGGCATTCGACGCGCTGCTCAAGGCTACCGGCGAAGGCCGCGAAGTGTCCACCACGATGGCCTTCGTGCGCATTCTGAACATCCTGCTGAAGGACAAGAACGTCGGCAAGCACGTGGTGCCCATCGTGCCGGATGAGTCCCGCACGTTTGGCATGGAAGGCCTGTTCCGCCAGATCGGTATCTGGAACCAGGAAGGCCAGAAGTACGTGCCGCAGGATCACGACCAACTGATGTTCTACAAGGAATCGCAGACGGGTCAGGTGCTGCAGGAAGGCATCAACGAAGCCGGCGCCATGTGCGACTGGATTGCCGCCGCCACGTCGTATTCGACGCATGGCGTGGCGATGATCCCGTTCTACATCTACTACTCGATGTTCGGCATCCAGCGTATCGGCGACCTCTGCTGGGCCGCTGGCGACATGCGCTCGCGCGGCTTCCTGCTGGGCGGCACCGCCGGCCGTACCACGCTGAACGGCGAAGGCCTGCAGCACGAAGACGGCCACAGCCACA
>JAGWNU010000035.1 GCA_028871175.1 Burkholderiaceae bacterium
TGCCCTTCAAGGTGGCGATGGACGCCGATGGGTCCGCCGCCAAGGCATTCGGTGACGTTCAACTTACGCCCACCACCTTCCTGGTCGACCGCGACGGGCGCATTCTCAAGCGCTACGTCGGCGAGCCCGAATGGGCGTCGTTCGATACGCTGCTGCAGCAGACGCTGGGCAAGCAGGCCTGAACGGTCTGTCAGCCAACCCAGACAAAACGCCCGGCACGTCCGGGCGTTTTTGCGTCTTGCGCGTGCGAGGCATCAGAGCCCGTAGCGCTTGATCTTGTCGTACAGCGTTGCCCGGCCGACTTGCAGGATGTCCGCCGCCTGGTGCACGGAGCCCCCCGTGCGCGCGAGCGTTTCGGCAATCACCGTGCGTTCGTAGCGTTCGACGCGCTCCTTGAGCGGCATGCCATCTTCAGACACATCGGGCATGACAGGCATCCGGCCGACCCCGAGCACGAGGCGATCGGCTGCATTGCGCAACTCGCGCACATTGCCTGGCCAACTCGATTGCATCAACTCATGACGCTGGCGCTCGGCCAGCATGGGCAGCGGACGCTGGTAGCGCACGGCAGCTTCCAGCAGGAAGTGCTCGAACAGCGGAATGATGTCTTCGCGGCGCTCGCGCAGGGGCGGCAGGTCGATGATGACAACGTTCAGGCGGTAATACAGATCGCGCCGGAAGCCCCCCGCATCGATCAGCGCCTCCATGTCGCCCTTGGCTGCTGCAACGATGCGCACATCGATGCGCACGGAGACATTCGAACCCAGGCGCTCCAGCACGCCCTCCTGCAGCACGCGCAGCAGCTTGACTTGCAGCGCGATCGGCATGCTTTCGATCTCGTCAAGGAACAGCGTTCCGCCCGATGCATGCTCCAGCTTGCCGATGCGCCGCTTGCCCGCCCCTGTGAACGCGCCGGCCTCGTGGCCAAACATCTCGGACTCGAAAATCTGCTCCGGCACCGCGCCACAGTTGAGCGCGATAAAGGGCTTGTCATGCCGGGGGGACAGCATGTGCAAGCTTCGCGCGACGAGTTCCTTGCCGGTGCCCGTCTCGCCGTTGATGAGCACGGGCGCATCGGTGGCGGCCACATTTTCGATCAGCGCGCGGACTGCCGCCATCGCCGGCGAGCGGCCGATGATGCGCGTGCCGGCCGCGGGCCCGGCGAGCTCACGGCGCAGCGCGCGGTTCTCCAGTTCCAACGCACGGCGCTCGACAGCACGGCGCACCGTTTCGGTCAGGCGCTCGGCGGGAAACGGCTTCTCGATAAAGTCGAAGGCGCCATCGCGCATCGCCTGTACGGCCATGGTGATGTCGCCGTGGCCGGTGACGAGCACCACGGGGATGCCAGTGCCGAACGACTGGCAATGCGCAAGGACATCGAGGCCGCTCGCGCCCGGCAAACGCAGATCGCTCACCACCACGCCGGGGAAATTGGCGTCGATCTTGCCGATGGCCTCTTCCGCGGAGCCGAACGCCATCACGTTGAAGCCAGCCAGCTCGAGGCTCTGTGCAGTGGCTTGGCGCACGGGCGGGTCGTCTTCGATAAAGAGAACGTTCAAGCCTTCGGACATGGATCGTCTATGCGTTAGGAGAATCAGGAGCACGCCGCCGAGGTGACCTCGGCGCGTACCAGTGTCAGTGTGAACTGCGCCCCGCCGTCCCGCAGGTTGGCGGCCGAGAGCGAGCCGCCAAAATCACGCGCGATGCTCGTGGAAATCGCCAGCCCCAGCCCCAGGCCCTGGCCGATCTCCTTGGTGGTGAAGAACGGCTCGAACAGGTGCGGCATGGCGTCAGGCGGAATGCCCGGGCCGTTGTCGCGCACGGCAATGCTCAATTGCGACGGCGCGCCTTCGGCTGGACCGATATTGATGTCGATACGGCCAGGGCGTCCGCCGTCATGGGAATGGATCGCGTCCAGTGCGTTGCCGATCAGGTTGATCAGCACCTGCTCCAGCTTCAGTTCGTCCGCACGAACGATGGCGTCTGCCTCGGGAATGCGCCAGCGCAACTCCAGCCGCACGTCGCCCAGGCGTGGCCGAAGCAGTGCCAGCGTGTGATCGAGCGCCACGCGCACCTGCACGTCGACCAGCTTGCGGCGGGAGCGGCCCGCGAACAGCTTGAGCTGCGCGGTGATCTTGCCCATCCGCTCGGTCAGGTCGGCAATGGCCTGCAGATTGTCGGTGGCCGCGCCGAGCTGGCCGCGATCCAGCAGGATGCGCGTGTTATCGGAAAACGTCCGCAGCGCGGCCAGTGGCTGATTGAGCTCGTGTGTGATACCGGCAGCCATCTGGCCCAGCGCGGCCAGCTTGCTGGCCTGTACGAGTTCGTCCTGCGTGGCGCGCAGTTCGGCCTCCGCGCGCGTGCGGTCGACGATTTCGTGCTGAAGCTGCTCGTTGGTCGCCATCAGGTCGGCCGTGCGGTCCTCCACCCGGCGCTCCAGCTGGTCGTAGGCCGCCTCCAGCAGGCGGCGGCTGCGCACCATTTCCATCATGCGCAGGCGGCGTTGGCGCCAATAGAACAGCAGCAGGCAGGCAAACGCGAAGGCAAACGCAGCCGCCACGGTGGCACTGCGCGCGGCGCCCATTACCGGATCGACAGGGGTGAGATACATCAGCGTCCAGTCGGGCTCCGCCAGATCGCGCGAGACCTGCAGATAGCGCGTGGCATTTGCACGCGCGCCGATGCGTATCAGCTCCGCGCCCTCGGGCAGACGACCCGTCAATCTCAGAAAGGCGGGCGCCTCCGGCTGCAGCGGCAGCGGCGTGATCTGCTTGCGATAGTACTGACGTGTGGCCTCGAGCTGGGCCTGCAGCCTTGGCGTGAGCGGCTCTACGGTCCGGTACTGCCACGCCGGGACGGACGATAGGAAGATCACGCCATTCTCGTCGGCCACCATGACGGGTTCAGACGCGTCCTGGCTCGCGCGGCCGAACCATTCAAGGTTGAGCTTGACGACCGCCACTCCGATCACGCGCCCATTCTGCATGACCGGCTGCGAGATGTAATAGCCAGGCTCTTCGCGCGTGATGCCGATACCGTAGAAGCGCCCGACGTGTCCGGCGGCAGCCTGTTGGAAGTACGGCCGGAACAGGTACACGGCACCGACAAAGCTGTCAGGCTGGCTGTAGTTGGACGCGGCCAACGCCCGCCCGCTCGGGGCGATCACGTAGGTGGCGGTGGCATGCGCGCGGTCATTCACCTCGCGCAGGTAGCGGTTGGCGCGGTCGACGTTGGCAGGCGTGGGGTTGGCCAGCAGATCGTGGATGAACGGATGCAGGGCAACGAGCGCCGGCAGGTATTCGTAGCGGTCGAGCGTGCTCTTGAGGTTGGCGGCATAGCGGTCGACCCGCCCGCCCGCGGCCTGCTGCGCCTGTGCCAGCCCGCGATTCCACGTCAGCACGAAGGTCGTCGCGCACACCACCGCCATCAGCGCGACGAGCCCGGCCGCTACCAGCCACCAGAACACGCGTCGCGAGCCGAAGGCGCTGGAAAACGAGAAATCGGGATCGGACATCGGCTGAAGATCGGCGGCGAAGGGGGCTGCCTTGCCTTCTGATGCCACGCCCGCAGCAGGCATGTCGCCCAGATGCTTCACGAAGGGAATCCCCAAATAGAAGCGGGGCCGTCTGGAAGGACAGGCCCCGCAATCATACGCTTTCGAGTAGCCGGGCCCGCAGGCGCCGGCCATCACCGCTCGATCAGACCGCCGGGGTTGCCGGCACGCTCTCGCTTCGGCTACCCGACATCACGCGGGCCAGCTTGCTGCGATCGAGTTCGCGTTCCCACGCCGAGATCACCACGCAGGCCACACCGTTGCCGGTGATGTTGGTCAGCGCGCGGCATTCGCTCATGAAGCGGTCGATACCCAGGATGAGCACCATGCCCGTCACTGGAATCGTCGGCACCACGGCCAGCGTTGCGGCCAGCGTGATGAAGCCCGCACCGGTAATGCCCGAAGCGCCCTTCGACGTGAGCATGGCGACGGCCAGGATGGTCAGCTGCTGCGTCCAGGTCAGTTCGATGTTCAGCGCCTGGGAGATGAAGATCACCGCCATCGTCATGTAGATGTTGGTGCCGTCCAGGTTGAACGAATAACCGGTCGGGACAACGAGGCCCACCACCGACTTCGAACAGCCGAGCTTCTCCATCTTCTCCATCAGGTGCGGCAGCGCCGATTCCGACGAGCTGGTGCCCAGCACGATCAGCAGTTCTTCCTTGATGTAGGCCACGAAGCGGAAGATACTGAAGCCGGTCAAGCGCGCAATGATGCCCAGCACCCCCACCACGAAGATGATCGCCGTCAGGTAGAACGTGCCGATCAGCTTGAGCAGCGGCACCAGCGACACCACGCCGTACTTGCCGATGGTGAATGCCATTGCGCCGAACGCGCCGATCGGGGCCACGCGCGTGATGATGTGCACGATGCGGAAGAACACGTGCGCGATCTGGTCAATGAAGTCCGTCACCATCTGCGCGCGATCACCCATGGCGGAGAGCGCACCGCCAAACAGCAGCGCGATCAGCAGGATCTGCAGGATGTCGCCCTTGGCAAACGCATCCACCACCGTGCTCGGGATGATGTTGAGCAGGAAGTCGACCGTGCTGGCCGAGTGAGCCTTGGCGGCGTACTGCGCCACGGCCTTGGCGTCGATCGTGTTGACGTCGACGTTGAAGCCCGCGCCCGGGTTGAAGATGTGGCCGGCCGCCAGGCCAATCACCAGCGCGAAGGTCGAGACAACTTCAAAGTAGAGCAGCGCCTTGCCGCCCACGCGGCCCACCTTCTTCATGTCGCGCATGCCGGCGATGCCGGAGACGACGGTACAGAAGATGATCGGCCCGATCACCATCTTGATGAGCTGGATGAAGCCATCGCCCAGCGGCTTCATCTGCACGGCAAGCTTGGGCGATAAATGGCCCAGCAGCACGCCGATGACGATCGCGGCCAGCACCTGTACGTACAGGATTTTGTAGAACGGTTTTTTCATGTCTTCCTCGAGTGTCACAGACCGGCCGTGCGCTCGATTCCTCGCCCGGTCCGACCCGCCCTGATGTGGTCTCTCTCCTGCCTCGATGCGCCGATGCTCGCGGCGTTGCCCGCAGCAGGTCGCTCTGAATTGCAAGGGCCATGCCAGTCTCCCGCCCCCGCATCAGCGGCCCGCCAACCCTTGTGCCAGCTCGGTGTGACTACCATGGCACCCGCCTTGGCCGTCGTCAATCCCGGAATTCGCGCAGCGCACCGTCCGGACATCCGGAAAGCATGTTGCGGCGCAGCACCATACGCTCGTGCTGCGTAAATCGGTTGTCCCGGGGCCGTATAATGCCGGCTCGTTACGCAAAACCCGTGTGTGCGCGGCGCGGAGAGATCTTTCGCCAGCCGTCAGCGCACCGCTTCCTCAGCCCGCGCGATCCGCCCATGAGCAGCCACTACAAGCACCACGTTTTCTTCTGCCTGAACGAACGCGAGGACGGCTCGCGCTGCTGCGCCGACTTTGGCGCCAAGGCCATGCAGGAATATGCCAAGAAGCGCTGCAAGGAACTCGGCATCAACGGTGAAGGCCGCGTGCGCATCAACAAGGCCGGCTGCCTGGACCGCTGCGAACTCGGTCCGGTGATGGTGGTCTACCCCGAGGCCGTCTGGTACACCTTCGTCGACAAGGAAGACATCGACGAAATCATCCAGAGCCACCTGATCGACGGCAAACCGGTCGAGCGCCTGATGGTCGACCGTCCCGCCGCAGCCTGAGCCCGCCTGACAGCACCCGCTTTTTCATGAACGTGCATACCGAAGAACGCCTGATCCCCGGCCCGGCCGGGCAGATCGACCTCTCGATCGACCTGCCGGACGGCGCCCCGCGCGGCCTCGCGTTGATCGGCCATCCGCATCCGCTGTTTGGCGGCACGAAGGACAACAAGGTCGCACAGACCTTGGCACGCACCTTTGTCGGTCTCGGCTATGCGACGGTGCGTCCGAATTTTCGCGGCGTGGGCAAGACGGAAGGCACGCACGACAGCGGTATCGGCGAACAGGACGACATGCTGGCCGTGCTGACCTGGATGCGCACGCAAACCGGGTGGTCGCCCGACGTTGCCACATTGCCGCTGGCGCTGGGCGGTTTCTCATTCGGCAGTTTCGTCGTCTCGCAGGTGGCGCGCCGCCTCGCCGAGGCCGGCACGCCCGCCGAGCGACTCGCCCTGGTTGGCACAGCCACCTCGCGCTGGGACGTCGCGCCGGTACCGGCCGACACCATCGTCATCCACGGTGAGCAAGACGACACCGTGCCGCTTATCGACGTCCTGAACTGGGCGCGGCCGCAGGAACTGCCCGTCATCGTCATTCCGGGCGCCGATCACTTCTTTCACCGCAAGCTGCATCTGATCAAGCAGCTCATCACCGGCGCGTGGGCGCCACGGCCGTAACCAGCACCTTTTGAGTTTTCAGATGCCGCGCCTCCCCCGGTGCACGGCATCGTCGATCCCCCTCCCCCAAGCAGACCGCAGGACCCGACATGCAGACCCGTTTCACGCTATCCGCCTTCCATTCCGCCGCTGCCACCGCCGTTGCTGCCGCCGTGCTGGTCACGGCATTGCCTGCCGCGGCGCAGTCCGTCCCCGCACCGCAGGTTGCCGCACGCTCGTGGATGCTGACCGACGTGACCAGCGGCCAGATCCTGGGCGGCGGCAACATGGACGAGCGCATCGAGCCCGCCTCGCTGACCAAGCTGATGACCGCCTACCTGGTCTTCGAAGCCGTGCGCGATGGCAAGCTCAAGTACGACCAGATGATCACGCCCACCGAGACCGTGCGTGCTGTCAAGACGGACGAGTCGCGCATGTTCCTGCAGCCGGGCAAACCCGTTTCGGTCCGGGATCTGACGCAGGGTCTGATCGTGCAATCAGGCAACGACGCGGCACTCGTGCTGGCAGAAGCCGTGGGCGGCACCGAGTCCAACTTCGTCATGCTGATGAACCGCGAAGCCGAGCGCCTGGGCATGAAGAACACGCACTTCGCCAACGCTGCCGGCCTGCCGGATCCGAACCACTACTCCACCGCACGTGATCTCTCGATCCTGACGGCGGCGCTGATCAAGAATTTCCCGCAGGACTACAAGTTCTACTCTGAGAAGGAATTCACCTATAACAACATCAAGCAGCCCAACCGCAACCGCCTGCTGTGGCTGGACCCGACTGTCGACGGCGGCAAGACCGGCCATACCAAGTCTGCCGGGTACTGTCTCGTCACATCGGCCAACCGTCCGCTGCCGGATGTCCCGGGCGCGAGCCGCCGATTGTTGTCCGTCATCATCGGCACCAAGAGCGACCAGATCCGCACGCAGGAAAGCCTGAAAGTCCTGAACTACGGCTACCAGTTCTTTGACACGGTGCGCCTGTATCAGGCCAAGGAGGCGCTGCAGACGCCCGACGTGTACAAGGGCCAGGCCAAGAGCGTGAAGCTGGGCGTGCTGGAGGACAAATGGATTACCGTGCCCAAGGGCGCAGGCAGCCGCCTGAAGCCGGTGCTCGAGCGCAAGGACCCGCTGATCGCCCCGATCGCGCAGGGTCAGCAGCTGGGCACGGTCAAGGTGATGGACGGCTCGACCGTGGTGTCGGAATTCCCGGCGGTGGCACTCGAGGCCGTGCCCGAGGCTGGGTTCGTTGGCCGGACGATCGACGCAGTCAAGTTGTGGTTTAAAAAGAAGTAATCGTCTCCAACTAGATCGACATGACTTCTTCGCACATGACCCCGCCGGGCCACATCCCGCCCGAACAATCTCTGATTGAATATCCGAGCGATTTCCCCATCAAGGTGATGGGGAAATCTCATGACGCCTTTGTCGAAACCATCATCGAGGTGGTCCGACAGCACGATCCGGCGTTTCATGAAGGGCGCCTGGAACGACGCCCGTCGTCGGGTGGCAATTACCTCGGCCTGACCGTCATCGTGCGCGCGACCAGCCGCGAGCAACTCGACGCGCTGTACCAGGCGCTGACCAGCCATCCGATGGTCAAGATTGTGCTGTAACGCACACCTCTGCAAGGAAGAACGCCCCGGTCGAGCCGGGGCGTTTTGCTTGGTGTCGACCCCGCAGCGCTAGCCCTTGGCCACGTGCCCAAGGCAGGCCGTGTTGTCATTCATGAGCCCCTCCAGCTTGAGCTTGAATGCCGCGATCTCGGGCAGCAGCCACGTGCGAAACGCCTGCATCTTCGGGGTCTGCAGGGCGCTGTGCGGGCAAACGAAGTAGTAGTTCCAGGGGCACGGAATGGTCGTCTCAAACAGGCGCACCACGCGACCGGTCAACAGGTCGTTGAACCCCAGTGTCGGGCGGATCAGCGCAATGCCCTGCCCCGCCGCAGCCGCCTGGAGCAGCAGGGACGAATCCTGGAACATCAATCCGCCGCGCTGCTCCACAAATCCGGGAAAGCCCGCCGCATCAAACCACGGCTTCCAGTCTTCGCCTTCGCTGCGCAGCAGGGTCATGCCGGCCATCTCCTCAACGGTGCGCGGCAATCGGCCACCGTTGAACGACGGGCTACAGATCGGGAAGAACACATCATCGAGCAGCTTCTCCACGTACAGGCCAGGATAGTTGCCCGAGCCCATGCGCAGCGCCACGTCCACCTCCTCGCGTGCGAAGTCGACCAGCGCCGGACTGGAGAACAGCTCCACTTCCAGTTCCGGATGCCGCTCGATGAAGGTACCGATGTGTGGCGTCAGCCACCGCGCCGCGAATGACGGCATCGTGCTGATGGCCAGACGGTTGTCACGATTGCCGGCGCGCAGTTGATGCGTGGCCTGGGCGATCTGGTCGAGCGCGTCTCGCACGCGATCGGCATAGGCGCGGCCTGCGTGCGTGAGGACCACGCGCTTGCCGCGTCGCTCGAACAGCGGCACGCCCAGTTCGTCTTCCAGCGTGCGCATCTGGTGGCTGACTGCGCCGTGCGTGACGAACAGCTCCGTCGCCGCGCGAGAGAAGCTCTCATAGCGGGCTGCGGCCTCGAACACCCGCAGCGCGCCAAGTGAAGGCAAGCGCATCGGTTCGCGGATCTCCGTCATGGTTCCCTCCGGATTTTCGTAGCGTCTTATGTGAACTGCGTTATCAAGAACAGCAATATATATCGTTTGGTACCAGGCAACCAAGCGCCTAAACTTCCTTCAACGGCAAGCCCCCGCCTGATGCCGTGAAGGAGCCGAACATGAAAGCTGTACTAACAAAAATTGTATTCACTCTGCAGCCCGGCGAAGTGATGGCATTGCGCATGCCGGCCAACCAGAATCTGCGCGTCGAAGAAGCCTACGGGCACGACGTATGGGTCACACATGAGAACAAAGCCGGCGACGAATGGCTGCACGCAGGCGGCAGCGTTGCCGTGAAGCGCGGTGAAGAAATCGTCGTCTCGGTAGACCCGAAAGCCCTCGGCCCCGTGGCACTGGCAGTCGAAGCGACTGATGGCCACATGCCGCGCCAGCCATGGCACGTCACGAATGGGTGGCGCCACACGCTGGCCGCGCTGGGCTGGAACGAGCACGCCGAGACGCCCGTCGTGGCCGCCTGAGCCCGCAATCTGTTTTGAGTCTCCTTTTGCGGCAGATACCGCAAAAGCCGATGCCGGCGCCGATGCCTCCCATCGCGTCGGCATCTTTTTTGGCTCAACCCTGCAGGCGAAGCGGACAAAGGCGCAGGGCGCCCGAACCTGCCCTGCGCTACACTCGCGGGCATGATTCCGATTGACATCGTCGAACGCGGCCTGCAGGACTACGCCACCTGCTTCGACGAAATGCAGACCTTCACCGCACAGCGCGGCCCCGATACACCCGACACGATCTGGCTGGTCGAACACCCTCCGGTGTTCACGCTCGGCTTGGCGGGCGATCCGGCGCATCTGTTGGCTCCCGGCAACATCCCGCTGGTGAAAGTCGATCGTGGCGGCCAGATCACTTACCACGGTCCGGGCCAAGTCGTCGCTTACCTTTTGCTGGATCTGCGCCGACGCGGGCTGTTCGTGAAGGCGCTGGTCGATGCCATTGAGGCGGCCGTTATCGAGACGCTCGCCACGTATAATGTCGCCTCCGAACGCAAGGCTGGCGCCCCCGGCATCTACCTGTCGAGCGGGCCGCATGCTGGCGCCAAGATCGCCGCGCTGGGCCTGAAGATCCGCAACGGCTGCAGCTACCACGGCGTGAGCCTGAACCTGGCGATGGACCTGTCGCCCTTCACGCAGATCAACCCGTGCGGCTATGCCGGCCTGGAAACCGTCGATATGGTGACCGCCGGCGCCCGCGATGCGTCCGGACGCGCCGTCGATGCGAACGACTGGCAAACCGTTTCCCGCGACCTGGCCAATGCGCTGGTCGCCCAATTGCAGCAACGCGCGCAAGCGCACCCCGCCGAGGCCGCTACCGCTTAGCGCCCGGAAATGCACGAGCCGCAAGCCCGTGCGGAGAACACGATGACCGATTCCGCCGCCGGCGCCACTGAAGTCGCCACCCCTGCCACCCCGTCGAACAAGCCGTACGACGCGACGGCCAAGCAGAAGTCGCTCGACAAGACCGCACGCATTCCCATCAAGATCGTGCCGGCCGAGAAGCTCAAGAAGCCGGATTGGATTCGCGTGCGCGCCGCCACCGGCAACTCGCGCTTCTACGAAATCAAGGACATCCTGCGCGCCAACAACCTCGTGACGGTGTGCGAAGAGGCAAGCTGCCCGAACATCGGCGAGTGCTTCGGCAAGGGCACGGCCACGTTCATGATCATGGGCGACAAGTGCACGCGCCGCTGCCCGTTCTGCGACGTCGGACACGGCCGCCCGGACCCGCTCGACGTGAACGAGCCGGAAAACCTGGCCAAGACGATCGCCGAGCTCAAGCTCAACTACGTCGTCATCACCAGCGTCGACCGCGACGACCTGCGTGACGGCGGCGCCCAGCATTACGTCGATTGCATCTCGCGCACGCGCGCCCTGTCGCCGGCCACGCGCATCGAAGTGCTGGTGCCGGACTTCCGCGGCCGCCTGGAGAAGGCGCTGGACATCCTCCAGGAATGCCCGCCCGACGTGATGAACCACAACCTCGAAACGGTGCCCCGCCTGTACAAGCAGGCGCGCCCGGGGGCGGACTACGCGCACTCGCTCAAGCTGCTGAAGGACTTCAAGGCCCGCAACCCGAACGTGCCGACCAAGTCCGGCCTGATGGTCGGCCTGGGCGAGACCGATGAGGAAATCCTCGAAGTCATGCGCGACATGCGCGAGCACGACATCGATATGCTGACCATCGGCCAGTATCTGGCGCCGTCGGGCCACCATCTGCCGGTGCTTCGCTACGTGCACCCGGACACCTTCAAGATGTTCGAAGAGAAGGCGTACGAGATGGGCTTCACGCACGCTGCGGTTGGTGCAATGGTGCGCAGTTCATACCACGCGGATCAGCAGGCACACGAAGCCGGCGTGGTCTGACCAAGCCGGAACGCTGCAGAAACAAAAAGGGCCTTGGGGTAATACCCAAGGCCCTTTTGCTTTGGTGCGGCTCGATCAGGCTTGCGAAGCGGCGTCCTTCGGATACGAGGCATCGCCGTTCCACGACAGATAGCCGTAGGTGTCGGCCTGACGGTCGGCGCCCTGCGTGTAGACGTCGTACTTGGCGGCAGCGCCCTGTGTGTAAGGATCAGCCTTGGCGATTGCACCATCGGTGTACGGGTCAGCCTTGGCGACGGCGCCTTGGGTGTACGGATCGAAGCGGTCGTTCTTCCACGACAGATAGCCGTAGGTATCAGCTTGGCGGTCCGCGCCCTGGGTGTAGACGTCGTACTTGGCGGCAGCGCCCTGGGTGTACGGATCGGCCTTGGCGACGGCGCCCTGCGTATAGGGATCGGCAGCGCTTTGCACAGCAGCAGCGGCCGGTTGAGCCGCCAGCAGAGCGGCGGAAGCGGACACTGTGGCCACCAGGGCCAGCAGAGCGTTGCGGGAGAAAGCGGTTGCGAGACGGGTGTTCATGATTGACTCCTGATGGATCTGGATGTTCGGTTGCGCTCGGTTCGTTGCGCTTGTGACCAGAATAGATCGTTGCCATTGATTGATAAATGAATCATCCAAGAAAAGACTGTTCCCTTATCATCAACAATAGTGGAATGCCGTTTTCGTTCCTTGAACATCACCCCGCACGTCGGAACGGAAGAACCCTGTTGGTTTTGGCACCTTGTTGCTGAAAGAAAAAGCCGCGCACAGTGGCGCGGCGTTCCCTTGCTTGGCGCAGCGTCATGGCTGGGCCGGCCGTCCCGGGCGCGGCGCCCCGGGTGCCTCCATCACCACGCGCCCCGCCTGCTTGTTACGCCACCAGCCCATCAGCGTCAGCGCAAGCCAAAAGCACTGCGTGAGAAACGACGCGAGGTTGAACGCGCCCATCAGCGAAATGAGGATGCACGTCGGTCCGAACAGGTTGAGGCGAACGGCAAATGCGCCAGTCGGCGGCTTGTGCAGGACCTGCACGCCAAAGTGCGCCGAAACATAGGCGGCGACGCCGACCAGACCGACAACGTCGGTAAAACCCAGGGAGGCCATGGTGTGTTGCTCTCAGAGCGATGGTGGTGGAGAAAGGGTTGCGAGGAGAAGCCTCCGCCGGACGCGGTTCAGTACGTCGCCGTCAGTTTGAGCGCGACGGTGCGGCGCCCGAGCGTCATGCGATCGATGCCATTGCGCGCGGATGCCTGGCTGGCATAGGCAGGCGCGTCCGCGCCGGTGAAGGCCGCTGAGACGGTCAAGGACTTGTTGAGGGGTCGCGACAGTTCGATGCGGTAATCGGTGAAGCTGAACGCGCTGTGGTGCCGCACGTGCTCATGTCCCACGTGCAGGCCGAGCGTGACATCACTGCCGATCGGCACCGCCCAGTTGATCTCGGCGTAGGTCGAGCCGCGGGAGCCCTTGTCGATACCATCGGCCAGCGTGTTGCCATCGAGCCCGAAGTAGTTCGACAGCGATGTCCACAGTTTGACCGACACGCCGCGCCAGCCGGCGCCGACCATCCATTCGGTATAGCCGTAGCCGGTCGCAGGGCCGCCCGCGAATGCCCGGTCGTAGCGCGCGCCGGGATACCAGTAGCGGTAGAGCCCCGTGGTGAGCGCGATGTCGTGCGCTGTCGTGGCGGCGTAGCCGACGTAGGTGTCGATCTCGGCATGGCCGCCTGCGATGACGTGACTGCTCACCTGTGCGCCCCAGGCACCGGCGTAAAAGCCATTCGGCGCGGTGTAGTCGACACCGGCCTGCAGCGCCGGCCTGCCCCACGTCTGTCGCAAGCCTCGCGAGACGTACTGCGAGACGACCGAGGCATTGGCCGACCAGCGCTTGCTCTCGCTCACCGTCACACCGTCCGCCCACGCGGGCGGCGCGGCCAGGCACGCCACCGCCCCGCCCAGCACCGATGCAGTTCGGCACCGGCGCATCAGACCGTCACCAGTTCATCGGCCACGAGCGCTCGCGTCGATGCCGGCAGCGGCGCCTGCAGCGGCGATTTGCCGGCCACGTAGAACGCGGCTTCGCCGCGCGCGAGCGGGGCCACAGCGCGGATGCGGTCGGCGATCTTCTCGGCGATCATGATGGTCGGTGCATTCAGGTTGCCGGTGACGATGCGCGGCATGATCGACGCATCGACCACGCGCAGTCCGTCGAGTCCATGCACGCGGCCTTCGTGGTCGACCACGGCCATCGGATCGTTGGCCGGCCCCATCTTGCAGGTGCAGGACGGATGCAGCGCAGTCTCGGCATGACTGCGCACGAAGGCGTCGATCTCGGCATCGGTCTGCACGCCGGGGCCGGGGCTGATTTCGCGTCCGCGGTAAGCGTCGAATGCCCGCTGCGCGATGATGTCGCGCGTGATGCGCACACCGGCGCGAAATTCCCGCCAGTCCACGTCATGGGCCATGTAGTTGAAGAGGATGCGCGGCTTGTCGCGCGGGTCACGCGAGGCCAGCTTGACGTAACCCGTGGAGGGCGAGCGCATTGACCCGACGTGGCACTGGAACCCGTGCATCCGCACCGGATTGCTACCGTCGTAGTTCACGGCCAGCGGCAGGAAGTGATACTGGAGATTCGGCCACTCGACGCTGTCGTCGCTGCGGATGAAGCCACCCGCTTCGAAATGATTGCTCGCGCCGGGGCCGCTGCCGTGCAGATACCACTCCAGCCCCACCTTTGGCTTGTTGTACCAGAGCGTCGCTGGATAGATCGAGACTGGCCGGATGCACTCGTACTGGATGTACATCTCGAGGTGATCCTGCAGGTTCTCGCCCATGCCCGGCAGATGCGCAACGGAATGGATACCCAGCGCGCGCAGCTCGTCGGCATTGCCCACGCCCGAACGCATCAGCAGTTGGGGCGAAGCGATGGCGCCGCTGCTCACGATCACCTCGCGGCGCGCGCGCCACGTCTGGCGCTGTCCATCCATCAGCGCCTCCACACCCACTGCGCGCGTCCCCTCGAAGAGGACGCGATCCGCCAGCACCCGCGGTAACACCGTCAGCGTCGGGCGCCGGCGAGCGGTGTCCAGATAGGCAAGCGAGGTGCTGCAGCGGCGGCCCTTGGCGGTGACGGTGCGGTCCATCGGGCCCAGGCCTTCCTGGCGATAGCCGTTCAGGTCGTCGGTGGCCGGAATGCCGGCTTGCTCTCCCGCCTCGATGAAGGCGTGAAAGAGCAGGCTGTTGTCGCGCTTGGGCGTGGTGACGTGCAGCGGGCCGGCATCGCCATGCCAGTCGTTGGCGCCCTTGTCGTAGGTTTCCGACTTGCGGAAGTACGGCAGGCAATCGGCGTAGGTCCAGTCGTCCAGCTGGAAATCGCTCGCCCAGCGCTCGTAATCCATCGCGTTGCCGCGAATGAAACACATGCCATTGATGAGCGACGAGCCGCCCAGCCCCTTGCCGCGCCCCTGCGCCATGCGGCGGTTGTTCATGTGTGGCTCGGGCTCGGTTTCGTAGGCCCAGTTGTACGTGGTGCCTTGCAGCGGATGGGCGAGTGCGGCCGGCATCTGCGTGCGGAAATCCCAGCGGTGGTCCGGGCCGCCGGCCTCGAGCAGCAGCACGGTCACGTCGGGGTCTTCGGTCAGGCGCGCTGCCAGCACGCAGCCGGCAGAGCCCGCGCCCACGATGATGTAGTCGTATTCCTGAACGGTGTTCGTCGTCAAAACTGGCCCTCCCATTGTCACTGCACGTCCGCACCGAACCAGCGCATGGGGCTCGGGGCGAGGTTGATATAGCTGTGCTTGAGCTCGGTGTACTCGTCCAGGCCGCCACGACCGAGCTCCCGGCCGATGCCGCTGGCCTTGTAGCCGCCCCAAGGCGCTTCGGGGAAGTACGGGTGATAGTCGTTGGCCCAGACGGTGCCGAAACGCAATGCGCGGCTCACGCGGTTGGCGCAATCGAGCTCGCGCGTCCACACCGCCCCGGCCAGGCCGAACGGCGTGTTGTTGGCGCGGCGTACCGCCTCGTCTTCCGTTGCGAAGCGCTCGACGGTGAGCGCGGGGCCGAAGATCTCTTCGGTGGCGATCTTCATGTCGTCGTGTACGTGGGTCAGCACGGTCGGCTCCAGCCAGAAGCCGCGCTCGAATGCCTCGCCTTCCGGCACCTTGCCTCCGCAGCGCAGCACTGCGCCTTCGTGCACGCCAGCGTGGATCAGGTTGAGAATCTTCTGGCGCTGGAATGCCGATTGCACCGGCCCCATCTGCGTGCCCTCGGCAAAGCCGTTGCCCAAGCGGATGCGCTTGACGCGCTCGACCAGCGCCTCGACGAAGCGGTCATGGATGCCGTCCTGGAGCATCAGCCGCGAGCCGGCGGAGCACACCTGCCCGGCATGGAAGAACGCCGCATTCAGTGCGTAGTCCACAGCGGCGTCGAAATCGGCATCGTCGAAGATGATGTTCGGGTTCTTGCCGCCCAGCTCCAGCGCGATCTTCTTGAAGTTGCCGACGGCCGCCTGCATGACGGCCGCCCCGGCAACCGCACCGCCCGTGAACGACACCAGATCCACGTCCAGGTTGCGCGACAGCTCGGCCCCCGCTTCGCCCGCCCCCGTGACGAGGTTGAAGACGCCCGCCGGCAAGCCGACGTCGATGAGCAGTTCGGTCAAGCGGTGGGTGGTCAGAGGTGTCAGGTTGCTCGGCTTGACGATGACCGTGTTGCCCGCACCCAGCGCGGGGGCGATCTTCCATGCCGCCTGCAGCAGCGGGTAGTTCCACGGCGTGATCAGGCCGCACACGCCTACCGGCTCGCGCAACGTGCGGCTGATCACATGCGACGGCGCTTCGTTGATCAGACCCGACTCGGTCGCCACCAGCCCCGCGAAGTAGCGGAAGGTGGCGGCAATGCCATCCATATCCCAGCGGCTCTCGACGAGCGTCTTGCCCGTATTCAGCGATTCGAGCGTCGCCAGGTGCTCTGCGTCGGCGTCAATGGCGTCCGCAATGCGGTTGAGAAGGCGCGACCGCTCGCGCGCGCCGGTCTCACGCCACGGGCCCTCGTCGAACGCGCGACGCGCGGCAGCAATGGCACGCTGGGCGTCGGCAACCGAGGCCTCCGCAGCCTGCGTCAGAACGTTCTCTGTGGCCGGATCGACGATATCGCGGTACACCCCGCCCTCGGGCGGCACCCACCGGCCGTCGATATACAGATCGAGACGAGGCGCCACGGTGGCGGAGCGGAGATCGGTGGAGAGGGAAACTTGCGTCATATCCAGTAACCGGTTGATGGCTGGCGCCCGAGGAAGACGGCGCCCGACATGCCGACCGTTGCGCCTCAACAGACGCACCCAGCGCGGCGACCCATAAATTCACTATCAGTGTTTTTATTTACCTTTGGAGAATTTTGGACTAGTCTAGAAAGAATTAGTTGCCTGATGCCAATCGTTATGGACTACCAATCACTTTATTTCATAGTTTTTCGCTATTTTTAAGCCGTTATACTGTCGCAAACAACTTCCAGTGAATTCCCTTTCATGACCGCCGCTGCACTTCCGCCGTCCGACGGCCCGCTTGATGACGACAGCTTCGCCGGCCGCCTCAAAAGCGTGCTGACGCGCGGCCGTATCCAGCTCAAACAGGTAGCGGCGGCGCTGGGGGTATCGCCTTCGGCGGTGCACAAATGGACGCGCGGCGGCGAAATCGAATACGCCAACCTGCTGGCGCTGGCGCGGTTCCTGAACGTGAATTGGCTCTGGCTGCGCTACGGCGATCGCGCGCTTGCCGATCTGGAAGCGAGCCTGACTACCGATGCCCGCGCCCGGGAAGGCCGTCAGAAGCACTTGGCCGCCATCATGGAAAGCGAGGCGCGCATGACGTTCGCGCAGGAGATCTCCGGCGTGGTCACCTGGGAGTGGAACCTGCTGACGGATGCGGTCGCGTACTCGCCCAACGTGGCGCGGCTGTTCGGCCGACCGATCCGCACGCTGGACGATTTCTGGCAATGCGTCGTCCCCGCAGACGTGCCGGGCGTGCAGGCCGCCATCGCGCAGAACCTGGCGGCCGGCGGGGTCTACGCGCACGAATTCCGCATTGCTCCGGCGCCCGATACGGTGCGCTGGATCATCTCCCGCGCGACGCTCGTGCGCGACGCGCAGGACCGGCCCGTCAAGATGATCGGCCTGAGCCTGGACACCACCGAGCGCCATGCAGCGGAGGCTGCCCTGCGCGACTCCGAGGCGCTGCTCGCCAAGGCGCAGCAGATCGCCCATCTCGGCAGTTGGCTCTGGGAACCCGGCACCGACGCCTGCCGCTGGACCGACGAGGCATATCGCCTCTTTGGCTGGATACCTCAGGCCACGCCGGTCTCGATGGCGCGCTACCTCGAGGCGATCGTTCCGGCCGACCGTGCCCGCGTGCAGGCCGTGCTCGACCAGGCCGTCGCCACACGCCAGCCGTATCGCGTGGAATACACGATCGCCCTGCCCGACGGCACGCGCCGGCACCTTCGCGAAGAAGGCGAGCCGCAGGACGCGTCCGGCGCCACGCCGATGATGATCGGTGCCGCGCAGGACGTGACGGCCGAGATGGACGCGCAAGCCGCCTTCCGCGACAGCGAGGCCAAGCTGCGTACGTTGTTCGAGCAGGCGCCGGTCGGCATCGCGCAGGTGAGCCTGGAAGGCCGCTGCCTGCGAGCCAACCCGTGGCTGTGCACGCTATTGGGCCAGCCCGAAGCCATGCTGCAGCAGCGTACGCTGCTCGACCTGACGCATCGCGATGATCTCGCTCGTCACCTGCGCCAATACGGCGAACTGCTTGGCGGGACGGTGCCCGCCTATGCGCTGACGCTGCAATTGGTACGCGGCGATGGATCGGCCGTGCGGGTCCGGCTGACCAGTTCGCTGGCCCGGGATCCAGCCACTGAAGCACCGCTGCATCTCATTACCGTGGTTGACACGGTTCCCGAAGCCGGGGCGTCGTAGTCGCGACTGCACCCCTTCGCCTGCCGTTGCGGGCGTCCCCCTTCTCACCCTTCCGTCCGACGCTTGCGACGGAGTTTCCGGCATGCCTGGAGGGCCGGCACAGACTCACCCGAAAACACCCGTGGTTTATTTCTAGACCTCCAGTAACTCACGCGTTGGCCGCCCCGGTGTGCCGCGCGTCCAGAACAAGGAGACCGTTTTGTCTGCTTCCTCCGTCGCCCGCGCGGCACATCATCGACGCACCCTGCAGTGGGGCTACCGCTGGGCGCTGTGGGCCGCGGTCCTGTGGGGCGCCTGGTATGTGCCGGGCACGGCCGTGTGGCACGAATCGCCCTTTGCAGCGCTCGACCTTTCCGATCCGCGGATCTTCCTGACGTGTGCAGCCGTCATCACGGCTGTCCATAGCTGCATGGTGATGGTCTTCCAGTGGGTGTGGCTTGGCACGCTCGGCAAGCTCGGCGACTACTTCCGGACCCTCGGCCAATTCCGCAAGATCTCCCGCTGGTACTTCATCGCGGCAGTGGCCGGGGGCCTGATGGCCAACTTCGGCTCGTATCTGGCAATGGGCTATGTGGGTGCGGTGTTCGCAGCTGTCGCCGGCTTGCTGTACCCGGTCGTCGGCGCCACGGTGGCCAAGCTTTGGTACAACGAGCGCATCAGCGCGCGGGCGGCGGTGGGCATCGCCATCATCATCCTGGGCGGCGTAGCCATCTATGCGCCGGCGCTGATGGCCGAGTCGCACGGCGACTGCAACGCGTGGATCGGCTACCTGGGGGGCGCCATGGCAGCCGTGGGCTGGGGGCTGGAAGGCGCGATCGTCGGCCGGGCGATGGACGTGACGGACCCGGATTGCGGCGTCTCGATCCGCTACACCGCAGAGGCCATCTACTGGGTCGCCTTCGTGTTGCCCGCCATCGCATGGTTTGCGCAGGTGCCCGTTCCCGTCACCGAGATCGCGGCGGGCATCCTGCACAGCAAGGCGCTGCTCTGGCTCACGGTGGGCGGGCTCACGTTCTCGTTCTGCGCGGTAGCCTGGTACAAGTCGTTCCCGCTGATCGGCGTCGGACGCGGCCAGGCGCTGGGCGCGTTCTATGCCATGTTTGCGACGCTCTTCACGGCCATCTTCACGCTGCAGTTTCCGGAGTGGTACTTCGTGATCGGGCTCGCGCTGGTGATCTTCGGTGGCTTCGTCATGGTGTCGGAAAACGCCGAGAACCTGGAAGTCATTCGCGGCGTGGCACCGGCAACCCCGTCGGAGACCCACGCATGAAACTGCACATGAAGGGCTACATCCTCCAGTTGCTGTCCACCGGCAAGGCACGCTGGGACGGCGATATCGCACATCGCACCTGCCAGGAGTACGGCAAGCCGGAAGACGACTACTGGACGGGCAGCATCCGGGCCATCCTTGCCGACCTGTACTCCGGCGGCCTCGTGCAAACGCCGGAAGACGCGCTGGATGAAGCCACGGGAAAGATGCATTTCCGCTACGCCATCACCGAGTTCGGCCGCCAGCGCATGGCCGATACCGGACTCATCGATCTCGAACCCGAACCGAAGGAGACCACGCCATGACGCACTACTGGGGCTACCCGTTTGCCGATGTGCTGGCGATCGTGGTGATCGTCGGCCTGAGCGCGCTGGCGCTGTATCAGGCACGCACCTACACGCGGCAACTCTGAGACCGCGCATCGATATGGAAACGGCCCGCCGGCGGATCGCGCCAGCGGGCCGTTTTGTTTGCCGGCCTGCGCTTCGACTCAGGCGCTCAGGGCGGGGTCTGACACGCTGGCACGGCCGGTCTCGACGTGGCCGGCGAGACGGCGCTCGAAGGCAATATCGATGCTGGCGGTAACGCTGACGTCGTACCAGGCATGCTGGCCGCGCAGATCCAGATACACCGAGGCATCTTCACCGCCACGCACTTCGCGCTGCACGCTCTCGCCGGTATAGGCGCTCTTGATGGTGAAGAGCGTCGGCATGCCGCCGTGGTTGATGAGACGCAGTTGCAGATTGCCGTTGGCGACGTCGTAGCCCTCCTTCACCTCCAGCGCGCGGCCACGCGGACGCAGCAGGCCAGACAAGGCGAGCTTGCCGACAAAGCGGCGCAGGAAGCCGTTCGGGCCATGCACCGTAAAGTCATACGCGCCGCCCGCCCCGACCGGCAGCCTGTCGGAGAGGCGCTTGCCGGCCTCCACGGTGTAGGTGCGCGGCGCGTCGGGGCTGCCGGCGGCGTAGACGAGGAAGGCTGCGCCCACATCGCCGGTGTTGACGAAGTCGAGTTCGAACTTGCCGGCGGCCTCGTCCTGGCGACCGCGCACGAACAGCTCGTACGGCAAGGCGCGTGACGGGCGCACGCCGGCCTCCTGCTCGGGGACGGCCTGCACCAGCGGCGGCAGCGGCACGTAGCTGGCGTGGCGCAGCTTGTCTTTCGGCACGTAGGCGGCGGTGCTCGGCAGCGTGGGCACCACCTCATTAGGCGTGGCGAAGTTGAACGCGGACGTCAGATCGCCGCACACGGCGCGACGCCACTTCGAGATGTTGGGCGAACGCACGTTGTGCGTGCGCTTGAAGCGCTGTTCGATGAAACGGATGATCGACGTGTGGTCGAACGTTTCCGAGCACACGTAGCCGCCCTTGGACCACGGCGATACCACGAGCATCGGCACGCGCTGGCCCAGGCCGTAGCTGCCGGCGCCGTACTTGCTGTTGCCGGGAAAATATTCGCCGGTGGTGTCGACCGTCGACAGGCCGTTGCTGCCCGACGATGCAAACGGCGGGACTAGGTGGTCGAAGAAGCCGTCGTTCTCGTCATACGTGACGAACACCGCCGTCTTGCTCCACACCTCGGGGTTGGAGGTCAGGATCTGCAGGACCTGGTCGATGTACCAGGCGCCATAGTTGGCCGGCCAGTTCGGGTGCTCGGAGAAGGCCTCTGGCGCGGCAATCCACGACACCTGCGGCAGCGTGCCGTTCTGCACGTCGCGCTTGAGGATGTCGAAGTAACCGTCGCCGGCCGCGGCGTTGGTGCCGGTGCGTGCCTTGTCGTACAGCGGGCTGCCGGGCTGTGCATTCTGGTATTGCTTGAAGTACAGCAGCGCGTTGTCGCCGTAGTTGCCGATGTAGGCGTCGCTCGTCCAGCCCCAGGAGCCTGCGGCGTCCAGCCCGGTGCCGATGTCCTGATAGATCTTCCACGAGATGCCGGCGGCTTCGAGCACTTCCGGATACGTCGACCAGCCGTAGCCGGCTTCTGCGTTGTCGATCACGGGGCCGCCGCCAACGTTGTCGTTGCCGACATAGCCCGTCCACATGTAGTAGCGGTTCGGGTCGGTCGACGTGGGCGTGGCGCAGTGATAGGCGTCGCAGATGGTGAAGGCGTCAGCCAGCGCGTAGTGGAACGGAATGTCCTGGCGCGTCAGATAGGCCATCGTCGTGGTGCCCTTGTGCGGAACCCAGCCGTCGTAACGCCCGCCGTTGACGGCAAGGTGCGTATCGTTCCAGCCGTGCGGCAGGTCTTGCAGGAATTGCAGGCCCAGGTCCGGCGCGCTCGGGCGGAACGGCAGCACTTCGCCCACGCCGCCGGCCATCGGCTGGTGCCACACGCTCTTGCCGTTGGGCAGCGTGACGGTGCGCGTATCGCCGTACCCGCGCACGCCCTTGAGCGTGCCGAAGTAATGGTCGAATGATCGGTTCTCCTGCATGAGGATCACGATGTGCTGCACGTCTTCGATATTGCGGTGCGCGTTATGGGCGGGAATCGCCAGCGCCTGGCGAATGCCTTCGGGCACCGCACCCATGGCTGCGGAGGCAGCAGCCAACTGGGCAGCGGAACGGAGAAAACCACGGCGACTGTTGGAGGTCATGTTCTCGTCCTGATGTCTGTGTGCTTTTTGGGGTTGGGGGGAGGAAACAACACGGGCAGCGACTGACTGAACACCGTGCGCAAAGTCAGTCGACGGTATGGATCACGGGCGGCGCCAGGCCGTTTTGCGACGCAACGGCCTGCACCGGCGAGGCAGGCGGCACGGAAGCGGGCGCACGCACCACGGCCGGCACATGCGGATCAGCCGCATCACAACCGCTCAACACGAGGGCGAGCAGCGCGACGCCACCCGACACCAACACGCGCACGCGGCGTGGAGCGCTGGCCTTTCGGTTAGCGGACACGAATCACCTCCTGATGACGTCAGCGAGCCGGACTGTGCGGCGCGCGCCGTCTGCTCACCACGCGCTAAGGTAGAAAGGATTCATGTCGGTTGCGTGAAGACGGCGCACGCCGGCGCGATCCCTGCCCCCGACAAATGGATGGAATAGTGTTGCAATTGCGAACGATTCTCATCTAAACTGCAACGCACGCAACGACGCCTTTGCGCGGCTGACTTCAGCCGGCCCGCAAAGCCCGTGGCAGCAAAAGAACGACTGACCTTGCGGCTTCCACACGGGAGCGCTGCACGCCCGCCTGCCTCTGAAGCGGCCCCTACATCTGGACCCCCTGTGCTGCAGGGCCGAGCCCCGCTCGCCTGCACACGCTCATGTCCCGTAGGAGCCCTCGTGCAACGTCGATCTGATACCGCCGCTCAAACCCGAACAGCATCTGCTGCCGCTGCGGCCGGCAACCTGACCCTTGAATCCATTCCTGCGCTGCTCGAGGCCGGCGTGCAGACCGAACATTGGTCGGCAGCGCAGCAGTTGGCACGCCGACGTGTCCTGTCGCGCCTGCTGCAGGCGCTGTTTCGTGAAGCGCTGCTCAATGCCGACCAGCTCATCGCCGATACACGCGCCGATGTGACGTTGCTGCCGATCTGGCAGCAGCGCGTGCTGTTACGTTTCACCGGCTTGCGGCCGGGCGCGCTCGGCAGTTGGACACTGACAGGCGACGTCGCCGTGCTGGCACACGATCGCCCGCCGACGCCCATTGAACGCCCATCCGCCCTGCTCCACTGGCTCGCGCCCATGCTGGACATTGGCGATGCCGCCGACGCACAGCGCGTGGCCGCCGTTGCCCGGCTCGCGACGGAACTGGACAACAGTCAGGACAACGACACGCTGTGCCAGGCCTATCGACTGGCCTGGGGCGAGCGTCTCGCTACCGAGCACCGC